>NZ_JAFLNG010001199.1 GCF_017427025.1 Streptomyces sp. FH025 | reverse complement strand
CAGCTCCAGCTCCAGCTCCAGCTCCAGCTCCGGCTCCGGCTCCGGTTCCGGTTCCGGCAGGCCCGGGACGGAGGCGGCCCCCGCCGAGCCGTGCCCGGCGCGGATCAGCAGTGTTCTGCGGGACTTCACCGCTACGTTTCGAGTACCCAAGAGAATCGTTTCGCCTCCGACCGGCCCGCGCCACCTGGCTCGTCTCTGCTGGCGCCTAGGCAGCGTGGCACGCCCGAACCGCTCATCCGATGAATCGTGCGAAGCCCGGACACCCGGCCCGGGAACGCGCTACTCTCGCACGCGCGGCGGCCGCCCTGTGTGCCGAGCAGCACACCCAGGGCGACCGCCGCCTGTGCTCACAGCTGCCGCAGCAGCATCCCCGGATGCTCGACGCAGTCCGCGACGAAGCGGAGGAACCCGCCCGCCGTCCCGCCGTCGCACACCCGGTGGTCGAAGGTGAACGACAGCTGCGTCACCTCGCGCACCGCCAACTCCCCCTGGTACACCCAGGGTTTGGCCACGATCCGGCCGACCCCGAGCATCGCCGCCTCCGGGTGGTTGAGGATCGGGGTGGAACCGTCCACGCCGAACACCCCGTAGTTGTTCAACGTGAAGGTGCCACCGGTCAGTTCGGCCGGGGTGAGCGACCCGTTGCGCGCCGCCTCGGTCAACCGGCCCAGCTCCTCGCCGAGTTGCTCGGTGGTGCGGGAGTGCGCGTCCCGCACCACCGGGACGACCAGGCCGCGCTCGCCCTGCGCGGCGAAGCCCAGGTGCACCGCAGAGTGCCGGATGATGCCCGAACCGTCCTCGGTCACACTGGAGTTGAGCTCGGGGAAGCGCGCCAGCGCGACCGTGCAGATCCGCGCCAGCAGCGCCAGCACGCTCACCTTGGGGCCCGGGGTTTCGTTCAACTGCCGCCGGAGCGCCATCAGTTCGGTGGCGTCCGCGTCCACCCAGCAGGTCGCGGCGGGGATCTCCCGGTGGCTGCGGCTGAGCTTCTCGGCCACCGCCTTGCGCAGCCCGCGCAGCGGGACCACGCCCTCCGCCGCCGCAGGTGCCGTCGGCGCCGCCACCTTGGCCGCGACCGCCCGTTCGACGTCCGCCCGCAGGATCAGCCCGTCCGGCCCGCTCCCGGTGATCGCGGCCAGGTCGACTCCCTGCTCCCGG
>NZ_JAFLNG010001198.1 GCF_017427025.1 Streptomyces sp. FH025 | reverse complement strand
ACCTTGGGATGCACCGGCCACGGCTGCCCCGGCGCCCGCCGCTCCGGCGGCCGGGGGTTGATGTCCAGCTGGGTGACCGAGGCCGCGCGCTGGCGCAGCGCCGTCCCCAGGCAGTCGGCCGCGGTGTCCCCGCCTCCGACGATCACCACCTGCCGCCCCTCGGCGGACAGCGGCGAGGCCGCGCAGTCCCCCTCGTCCACCCGGTTCGCCCAGGTCAGGTACTCCATCGCCGGGTGCACCCCGGGCAGCCCACGCCCGGGCACGGCCAGCTCCCGGCAGGCGGTCGCCCCGACCGCGACCACCACCGCGTCGTACCCGGCCCGCAACTCCTCGCCCGTGACGTCCCGCCCGACCCGCACCCCGGTGTGGAAGGCCGTGCCCTCGGCCCGCAGCTGGTCGAGCCGCCGGTCCAGCCGGTGCTTCTCCAGCCGGAACGGCGGTATCCCGTAGCGCAGCAGCCCGCCCGGGCGGTCGGCCCGCTCGTACACCGTGGTGGCGTGCCCGACCCGGGTGAGCTGCTGGGCGGCGGCCAGCCCTGCCGGGCCGGAGCCGATGACCGCGACCCGCCGGGCGGGGCCCCAGCGGTCGGGCGGCTGCGGCCGGTCCCAGCCCTCATCCCAGGCCCGGTCCGCGATCGCCAGCTCGACGTTCTTGATGGTCACCGCAGCGCCGTCGATGGCCAGCACGCAGGCGCTCTCGCACGGCGCGGGGCAGAGCCGCCCGGTGAACTCCGGGAAGTTGTTCGTGGCCAGCAGCCGGGCGGCGGCGGCCCGCCAGTCCTCGTCCGCCACCAGCCGGTTCCATTCCGGCACCAGGTTCCCCAACGGGCAGGCGCTGTGGCAGAACGGCAGCCCGCAGTCCATGCACCGCCCGGCCTGCCCGCCCACCAGCGGCAGCAGTTCCCCGGGCCGGTACACCTCCTGCCAGTCCCCGAGCCGCTCCCGTGCGTCCCGCCGCGCCCGCTCGGCGCGCGGGGTGGTGAGGAAAGCCATCCGGTCTGCCATCGCGGCCTCCGGCGGGGCGTACCGACACGGACCGGCGGCCCACCCGGCAGGCGCACCACCGTGTGGCCACCGTACGCCCACGAAGCGGCACGCGAAAGCGGTGCGATCAGCGGCACGGGAAGCAGTACGGGAAGCGGTACGGGAAGCGGTGCGA
>NZ_JAFLNG010001197.1 GCF_017427025.1 Streptomyces sp. FH025 | reverse complement strand
GTCGGGTCGGTGGTGCCGGACGACGCCTCCGCGGACGACCTGGCGTACCTGATCTACACCTCCGGCACCACCGGGCGGCCCAAGGGCGTGCCGGTCACCCACCGTTCGCTGCTGTTCACCCTCGACCGGGTCGCGCACGCGTACGGGCTCGCGCCCGGCGAGCGGGTGCTGCAACTCGCCGCGCTCGGTTCGGACACCGCGCTGGAACAGGTCTTCGCCCCACTGCTCTCCGGAGCGACGGTGGTGTTGGGCGGCGGCACGTGTTCCGGTCCTGGCTTCGGCCTCGGTCCCGGCGCTGGCGCCGGCCCCGGCCCCGGCACCTGGGCGCCGACCGAGCTGGTCCGGCGGCTGCCCGAGCTCGGTCTGACCGTCGCCGACTTCATGCCCGTCTACTGGCGTCACCTGCTCGACCTGCTCCCGCCCGGCGGGCCCGCGCCGGAGGGCCTGCGGCTGGTGGTGGTCGGCGGGGACGTGGTGCACGCCGAGGACTGCCGGGCCGGCCTGGAGCGGCTGCCCGGTGTGCGGCTGCTCAACGCGTACGGGGTCACCGAGGCGGCCGTGACCTCGCTGCTCTGCGAGATCACCCCCGAGGTGCTGGACTCCCCGGCCGCCCCCGTGCCGATCGGGCGGCCGCTGCCCGGCGTGCGGGTGCACGTGCTGGACGAACGGCTGCGCCCGGTCCGGCCCGGCGAGAAGGGTGAGATCCACCTCGGCGGGCCCGGCCTAGCCCGGGGCTACTGGCGCAGCCCCGGGCTCACCGCCGAACGCTTCCTGCCCGACCCGTACGCGCCGTTGCCCGGCGGGCGGATGTACCGCACCGGCGACGCCGGGCGCTGGCGGGCGGACGGGCGGCTGGAGATCCTCGGGCGCTTCGACGACCAGGCGAAGGTGCGCGGGTACCGGGTCGACCCGGCGGAGATCGAGGCCGTCCTGGCCGCCCACCCCGGTGTGCGGCAGGCCCGGATCGCCGCCGACGGCACCTCGCCGGACGGCAGCCGGGCGCTCACCGCGTACTACACGGCCCGGAACGGCGACGTCCGGCGCGAGGGGATCCGGGCGTTCCTGGCGGAGCGGCTGCCCGAGCACCTCGTTCCGGCGGCCTTCGTGCCGCTGGAGACGATGCCGCTCACACCGGCGGGGAAGATCGATCGGCGCTTGCTGC
>NZ_JAFLNG010001196.1 GCF_017427025.1 Streptomyces sp. FH025 | reverse complement strand
CGCGGGCGGGGGCGGCGAGGGCGCCGCGGCCGGTGATGCCGAGCAGTTCGGCCTCGGCGAGGGTCCAGGCGGTGAGGTCGTCGCGCAGTTCGCGGCCGTCCGGGCCGGTGGGCCCGCCGCGCAGCGGGCGCTGCCAGCGCAGGGTGGGGAGCAGTTCGTCGGCGGTGGCCGGGGTGCCGGGCGGGAGTTCGGCGAGCAGGGCGAGGGTGGCGCGGCGGACGGACGGGGCGAGGGTGCGGTCGAGTTCGGGGCCGAGGGCGGCGCGCGGCTTGCCCTTGCCGTCCGGGGTGCCGGTGAGCGCGGGGACGCGGGTGGCGGCGAGCCAGGCGCCGGCCAGGACGGACCAGCGTTCGGCGGTGTCCAGTTGCAGCCAGGTGTCGTACGCCGGGGTCGGCGCCCAGCACTCGTCGGCCTCGCCGTCGGGGGCCAACAGGCCTGAGGCGTAGCTGAGTTCGAGCCAGAAGGCGGCCTGCTGCTCGGTGCTCTCCAGGGCCTGGGCGGTGCGCTTGAGGTCCCGTACGCCGAGGCCGCCGGCCCGCAGGGTGGGCGGCGGGGTGAGGCCCCAGGCGTCGAGGAGCTCTTCGACGGTCTTGACGGCGGTGTGCGCCTGGCCGGCCGCGGCGCCGTCCACAGCCTGTGGATCGCGCGGGGCGGCGGCGGGCACGGGCTCGGGTTGGACCGGTTCGACGGTGCGGTGGGTGCGGCCGCCGCGCAGGTGCAGGGCGAGCTCGCGCGGCAGCACGACGCTGCCGGGGCTGCTGGGCAGCAGCAGGCCGCGGGCCAGCAGCCACTCGACCGGGCTCTGCGCGTCCTCGGCGGTGACCGGCCGGGTGGCGTCCGGGACGGTGCCGGTGGGCGGGCCCCAGACCAGCCGGTCCAGCAGCCGCAGCGCGGCTTCGGGGGCGGTGTCGAGCAGCGCGGCGCAGCGGGCGCGGTCGGTGAGCAGCGCGGTGAGGGCGGCGACGGCGCTGACCGGGTCCGGGGTGGCGGGTTGCCCGGCCGAGGCGAGCAGCTGCTGGAGCCGGGCCGGGGACATGCCGACGGTGGCGTCGGCGAGGGTCGGGCCGAGGCCGGTGCGCCCGGGGTTGGCGGCGGTCGGGGCGAGCGCCTCGCGGACGGCGAGGACCAGCCGCAGGCCGTTGTCGGGGCCCCAGAGCAGCGCCCGGTCGCGCA
>NZ_JAFLNG010001195.1 GCF_017427025.1 Streptomyces sp. FH025 | reverse complement strand
GTCCAGCACCACCGAGGCGTCGGCCAGGGCGAGGGCCCGGCCCATCTCCTCGGCGAGCTGCTGGGTGCGGCTGAACAGGTGCGGCTGGAAGACCACCAGGACCCGGCCGGTGGCGGCCTCGCGGATCGCTTCGAGGTCGGCGGTCATCTCGGTGGGGTGGTGGGCGTAGGAGTCGATCACCTGGACGCCGCCCGCCTCGCCCTTGAGCTGGAGGCGGCGGCGCACGCCGGTGTAGGCGCCGAGCGCCTTGGCCAGGTCGGCGGCCGGGACGCCCAGGGCGACGCCGGCGGCCAGCGCGGCCACCGCGTTGTGGGCGTAGTGCCGGCCGGGCACCGAGACGGTGAAGGCCAGCTCGGCGCCGTCCAGCAGCACGGTGACCTCGCTGGTCATGCCGCGGGCGACCACCGAGAGCACCCGGACGTCGGCGTCCTCGGCGGCGCCGACGGTCACCACGTTCAGGCCCTCGCGGTCGGCCACCCGGGCGGTCAGCTCGCGGGCGCCGTCGTGGTCGGCCGAGACCACCAGGGTGCCGCCGGGGGTGATCCGGCCGACGAAGGTCTCGAAGGACTCGTAGATCTCCTCGATCGAGGCGTAGTTGGCGTGGTGGTCCAGCTCCACGTTGAGCACGATCGCCACCTCGGGCGCGTACTTGTGGAAGCTGCGGTCGCTCTCGTCGGCCTCGGCGACGAAGATCTCGCCGACGCCGTGGTGGGCGTTGGAGCCGGGCGCGTCGAGGTCGCCGCCGATGGCGTAGGACGGGTCGAGGCCCAGCTCGCCGAGGGCGACGGCGAGCATGCTGGTGGTGGTGGTCTTGCCGTGGGTGCCGGCCACCGCCAGCGCCCGGCGGCCGCCCATCAGCGCGGCCAGCGCGTCGGAGCGGTGGACCACCGGGATGCCGCGCTCGCGGGCCGCGGCCAGCTCCGGGTTGTCGGCGCGGATCGCGCTGGAGACGACCACGCTGCTGGTGCCGTCCGGCACGTGCTCGGCGGCGTGGCCGACGTGCACGGTGGCGCCGAGGGCGCGCAGCGCGAGGACGGTCTCGGACTCCTTGGAGTCGCTGCCGGAGACGCTGGCACCGCGCACTGCGAGGATCTTCGCCAGGCCGGACATCCCGGCGCCGCCGATGCCGATGAAGTGCGGGGCGTGCAGGTCGTGCGCGGCGTCGTTCAAGGCG
>NZ_JAFLNG010001194.1 GCF_017427025.1 Streptomyces sp. FH025 | reverse complement strand
GACCCGGGTCGCGGCGGCCGGGTCGTACTGCGGCCCGCCCGGGGGTGGCGGCAGCACCTGGGTGTGGTCCTCGGCGCCCGGAGTGCCCGGCAGCGAACCGGGGACGGCGCCCGGGACGCCGGCCGCGGTGCCGGGGACGGTGGTCGGCTGCGGGTCCGGCAGCAGCAGGGCGCCGACCGCCAGCGCCTCGTCCACCGCGGCCGGCGAGGCGTGCACGCCCACCCCGGCGGCGACCACCCGCAGGGCGCGGGCCAGCGAGGTGGCGCTCGGCCGCTGGGCCGGGTCCTTGCGCAGGCAGCGCTCGATCACCGTCCAGAGCGGCTCGGGCATGGTGCTGGGCCGCTGCGGCTCCTGGGCCAGGTGGGCCTGGAGGACCGCCAGCGCGGACTCGCCCTGGAACGGCTGGCGGCCGGTGACCAGCTCGTACAGCATGATCCCGGCGCCGTAGACGTCCACCGCGGAGGTCTGCGGACGGCCCTCGGCGGACTCCGGCGCGACGTACGCGGGGGTGCCGACGAACTCGTGGGTGCGGGTGACGCCCGGGGAGTCGGCGAGCCGGGCGATGCCGAAGTCGGTCAGCATCGGGTGCATCTGCTCGATGCCGTCCACGACGGTGGAGGCGAGCAGCACGTTGGCCGGCTTGAGGTCGCGGTGGACGATCCCGTCCTCGTGGCTGGCCGCCAGCGCGTCCGCGACCTGGGCCATCAGCAGGGCGCCCGCGATCGGGCTGAACGGACCGTTGGCGCGCAGGTAGCGGGCCAGGTCGGGGCCCTCCACCAGGTCCATCACCAGGGCCAGCAGCTCGCCCTCGACGACCAGGTCGCGGACCCGGACGATGTTGGGGTGGGTCAGCCGCAGCAGCAGCGAGCGCTCGCGCAGGAAGCGCATGACCACGTCCGGGTCGGCCGCCAGCTCCTCGCGCAGCACCTTGATCGCCACCTGCTGCCCGGGCTCGCTGCCCGGCACCTGGGCGTCCGGGCGCACCAGACCGCGCCAGACGGTCCCGGTCGCGCCCCGCCCCAGGGTCTCATCGAGCAGATACTTGCTGCCGACTGGCCGCACCTTGTCGTACTCCTCGCCGTGCCGCCCGCGCGGGGCACTCCTCCGCAGGTGCGGTGAGCCTGCCGGGCCCGTGTTTGCGGCCACTCTAACGGTCTCCGTTCTGCTTTTCGGGGTG
>NZ_JAFLNG010001193.1 GCF_017427025.1 Streptomyces sp. FH025 | reverse complement strand
GAACGGCACCGCTCGAATCCGGCCAGCCTCCTGGCCGCCCGACCCGGCTCCTCGGCCGCGCGGTGGTGGATCAGACGGCGGTGAAGCGGCGGGGGCCGTCGCCGGTGATGACGCGGCCGAAGCGCATGCCGGGCAGGTGGGCGGCGACCACGAGGTCCCCGGTGGCGCCGGCCTGGTCGGCGATGCGGTTGCGGGCCGCGCGGGCGGCGGCGGGGTCGACGTCCCAGATCACCTGCCAGTCCGGCTCCTCGAACTGGACCACGGAGTGGAACACGTCGCCCAGCAGCAGGGCGCGCCGGCCCTGACCGGAGGCCACGAACACCGTGGTGCCGGGGGTGTGCCCGGGGGTGTGGACGGCGTCCAGGCCGGGGGCGACGGTGAAGTCGCCGTCGAACAGCTCAATTTGCCCGACGATCGGGGCGAGGGTGTCGGCCGCGGCCTGCACCCGCTGCGGGCCGGTGACGAAGTGCTCCCAGTCCGCCCGGTGCACCCGGTGGACGGCACGTTCGAACACCGGGGCTCCGTCGAGGCTGGCCCAGCCGATGTGGTCGAAGTGCAGGTGGGTGAAGACCACGTCGGTGACGTCCTCGGGCGCGGTGCCCAGGGCGGCGAGGGAGTCGAGCAGCCCGCCGCCGCGGTAGCGCCCGTCGTCGACGGGGCCGACCCCGGCGTCCACCAGGACCGTGCGCCCGGCGGTGCGCACCAGGAAGCCCCCCAGCGGCAGTTGCAGCGTGCCGTCCGCTTCCAGGTGGTGCCCGTGGCACGCCCACGCGTCCTCGACACCGGGGCGGGAGAGGATCTCCGCGGCCACCTCCACCCCGACACCGTCCGCCACCGCCAACACCTCGACGTCTCCGACCTTCACCGCGCACCCTCCCTGATCCTGCGCCCGGGCGACACGCCCGGACGTTCGCGAACCATCGCTGCAACCGGGTCGGGTGTCCGCCCATTCCCGTTCGAAGAGGAGAGTTCAGGAGAACAGGCCGGCCCGCCCCATGGGGGGCGGGCCGGTGGTCAGCTGAGGGCCGTCACTTGAGGGCGGCGAGGGCGGCCTCGTAGTCGGGCTCGTCGGCGATCTCGCCCACCAGCTCGGTGTGCAGGACGGTGTCGTTCTCGTCCAGGACGACGACGGCGCGGGCGGTGAGGCCGGCGAGGGGGCCGCTGGTGAGCGCGACGCCGTAGGCC
>NZ_JAFLNG010001192.1 GCF_017427025.1 Streptomyces sp. FH025 | reverse complement strand
CCTGCCGATACCGGCAATGACGTCCTCGTACGTCGTTCGGACGTCCCTACGCCGTTCGAAGGAGACCACATGCCTGAGCTGTGGCTGCCCGGCGCCGAGATCCACGACCTCGGCGATCACGCGCCGACCGACCAGCAGTACCCGCCCAAAGCCATCGCCCACATCACCTGGGACCGCAACGCGACCGCCGCCGATCCGCAGGACTGGATGTCGTACGAGAGCCTGGTCACCTACTTCACCGGCAGCGGGGCCGGTGACGCCCCACACCTGATCTGGGACCCGTTCATCGGCCGGATCTGCCAGCTGTTCCCCGCCGACTCCCGATCGAAGAGCCTGCTCAGCCCGGACCAGAGCCCGACCCGCACCAACCGGGCCGGGCGGGTGGTGATCCAGATCGAGGCGGTGTTCTTCCCGTACTGCCGCTACGGGGGCACGGTCTTCCCCCGGCTGGTCGACACCCCGTGCACCGGCTGGAACCGGATCCACGCCTGGGTCTCCTCCTGGGGCGTGCCCGACGTGTGGCCGATGGGCCTGCCGACGGACTTCTCCTCCCACCGCGACGAGCAGGCGTGGGAGACCCGCGGCGGCTGGTACGCGCACGCCCACGTGCCGTACAACGACCACACCGACCCCGGGTCCTGGCCCGACTTCGCGGGCGGCTCGCGCTCCCCGCTGCCGGGCGGCTCCACCCCGGCGCGGTACCAGGCCACCATCAACGGCCTGGCGTACGGCTACGGCGCCCACGGCTACCAGGTGACCACCGTCGGGCGGGGGCTGGTCGCGCGCGGCTTCGGCACGCACTACCACTCCGGGCCCGGGCCGGACTGGACGGACGCGGACACCGAGAACTACGCGGACTACCAGCGGAGCCTGGGCTACTCCGGCTCGGCGGCGGACGGCGTCCCGGGCGAGACCTCGCTGCGCGGGCTCCTCGGTTACCTGCCCGGTCCGCGCACCGTCTCGCTCGCCCACGTGGTCGCGGCGGCGCGCAGCGATCCCGGGGCCGAGCAGGGGCACCTGACCTACGGGGCGGAGGTGGCGATCGTCGAGCAGGCGCTGGCGGACGAGGGGCTGCTCGAACAGCGGTGGGTGGACGGCTCGTTCGGCAGCCTCACCGTCACGGCGTACGCGGGCTGGCAGCGGCGGTGCGGCTACTCCGGGCAGGCGGCGGACGGGATTCCCGGCC
>NZ_JAFLNG010001191.1 GCF_017427025.1 Streptomyces sp. FH025 | reverse complement strand
GTTTCGGGATGCATGAGCGACATTGGAGACGATAGAACACCCGTTATGCAACTTTTGACTACCGGTCAACTCACCTCCAACACATCGCCGGTACGGGAGGGGCACCGGCGGATCACCCTGCCCGCACTGCTCCTCGCCGCCGCCCTCGCGCTCTCCGGATGTTCCTCGACCACCGCCGGCTCCTCCTCCGACGCCCGCCACCCGGACGGCACCGTCGTCCGCGTCCCGCAGGACTTCCCGACCATCCAGAAGGCCGTGGACGTGGCCCGGGACGGCGACACCGTCCTGGTCTCCCCCGGCACGTACCGGGAGAGCGTCCGCATCGCCAAGCCCCGCATCGTGCTGCGCGGCAGCGACCGCAACACCGTGGTCCTGGACGGCGGTGTCCGGCTGGTGAACGGGATCACCGTCACCGGCCCCGGCTCGGTGGTCGAGAACCTCACCGTCCACGGCTACCTCGCCAACGGCGTGCTGTTCACCGGCGTCACCGACGAGCAGCTCCAGCAGCACGGCGCCGGCGGCTCCGCCTACAACCCGCTGGACACCACCCGCTTCCCCGCCGTCGAGGGCTTCCGCGCCACCCGCGTCACCTCGTACGACAACGGGCTGTACGGCATCTACGCCTTCGACGCCCGCTCCGGGATCATCGAGGACTCCTACGCCTCCGGCCAGGCCGACTCGGGCATCTACGTCGGCCAGTGCAAGCCCTGCGACACCCTCGTCCGCGGCAACACCGTCGAGCGCAACGCCGTCGGCATCGAGCTCACCAACGCCTCCGACGGGCTCCACATCCTCGGCAACCGGGTCATCGGCAACCGCGTCGGCGTCACCGTCAACTCCAACGACCTCGAATCCCTCGCCCCGCAGCACGGCGCGGTGATCGCCGGAAACGCCGTCACCGACAACAACGCCGCCGACACCCCCGAACAGGCCGACGGCGGCTACGGCATCGGGATCGGGATCGGCGGCGGCACCGCGAACCTGGTCCAGCGCAACCTCGTCCAGGGCAACCGCGCGGTCGGCATCATCATCACCGACCCGCCCGGCCACCCGGCGAGCGGCAACCGGGTCGAGGGCAACCGGGCCCAGGGCAACGGCGTCGACCTCGTCCTCTCCTCCGTCGACCCCGGCAACTGCTTCACCGGCAACCAGCCCGCCGTCCAGAGCCCGGACGGTCTGGAGTCCCTGG
>NZ_JAFLNG010001190.1 GCF_017427025.1 Streptomyces sp. FH025 | reverse complement strand
GCCGCTGGGCCTCGACGGCGGCCATCAGCGCCCCGGGCGTCATGCCGTCGTTCATCGACTCGTACAGCAGCTCGGCCAGCAGGTAGCCGGGGGCCAGCCGCAGCGCGTGGCCGAGCACCACCCGGGCGGTCGCCGTGTCCCCGGCGACCCAGGAGGCCCAGGCCAGCAGGGTGAGCGGGGCCACCGCGCAGCCCTCGTACGGCGGCACGGCACGCCGGGCGAGGAAGCGCCAGAGCCGCTCGGCGGGGGCGAGTTCGGCGGATCGGACGTACTCGACGCCGCGGTCCCGGGTGAGGCGGTCCCGCAGGGCGAGCAGCAGCCGGGCCGCCCGCTCCTCGTCGAGCTCCCGAGCACCGGCCGCGAACTCGGCGAAGGCCTGCTCCAGCAGCGCGATGCCCTGCTCCCGGGAGACGGCGCCCGCAGCGGCCTCGGCCCGGGCGAGCGCCTCGCGCTGGACGGCGTCCTGCGGCGGGCCCACCGGGGCCACCCCGCCGAGGATCGCTTTCCGGCTGCCGCGCGGCACCAGTCCGGCCACCGTCGCGGCCGCGGCCGCCGGGCCCGGATCGGGCCCGCGCCGCACCGGGTTGCCCGCCGGATCGCAGCACCCCTCGCGGCGGCAGAGGAAGGACCACCAGCGGCCGTTCGAGACGCACAGCGACTCCTTGACCGCCACCCCCCTGCGCCCGAAGGCCGCGCGGAGGTCATCCGCCAGCGGCCGCAAGCCGTCGACCACCGGCGGGGCGTGCGCCGTGGCCGGATCCTGGCAGAGGTAGAGGAGCACCTGGAGCGGCCGACCGCCGTGCCGCTCGGAGAGGGCGACCAGCAGGGCGGCCGTCTCCTCCGCCGCGACCGGCCAGTCCGCGGGCGAGGCCGGGAGGTCCGCCCGGATGACCCCGCCCTGGTGGAGGTCCGGGCCCTGGAGGCCGACCGCGACGATGCTGTCGTCGGGGTAGAACCCCAGGAAGTAGGGCAACAGCTCGGCCATGTCGGCCGGACCGCGCATGACGACCGGCCGCTGCTCGGAAGCCGGGCCGAGGGACAGGATGACGTGTTCGTTGTTCATCGCGTTCATGGCCGCAAGAGTGGACTCGATCCGGCAACGGCACCGGAAACTTCTCTTTTCCTGTGGATAACCCCGCCGCCGAATTTCTCATCGCTCATTCGGAGCACGCGAAACCCACTCCCACGCGTGGAT
>NZ_JAFLNG010000119.1 GCF_017427025.1 Streptomyces sp. FH025 | reverse complement strand
TCATGTGGGCCCTCCCTCCCCAGCCACAAGGCCCCATCGGAACCGCGTGTGGCGCCGGAGCAGCTGCCGCAGCGGTCACCGGTCCTGGCTTCGGCCGAACCTGAGGTAGGCGAACAGGCCGACGATGTTCCCGCAGACGCAGACGGCCAGCCAGACCTGCGGCGGCAACAGGCGCGTGTGCGGGTGCCGTGAGATGTCGAGCATGCACAGCACCGCGGGGAGGACCGCGATCAGCGGCACGATCGCGATCCACGGCGAGGACGGCAGGGATCCGAGGGGTTCAGCGAGCACGGACAGCGCCTCTCGGGCAGGTGATCCGCGCCCCGTGACGGGGCCCGGGCCGGGTTCTACGGGGTCTCGGGCGCGAGGATGAAGAGTCCGGCGACCTTCTGGTCCGCACGGCGCGGCCGTAGGTGGTGCTGCGGAGCCGTGCCGAGCGCTGCTCCGCCTCCAGAGGCGCGAATTCGGTTGTCATGCCGGCCACGATCCTCCCTCGCGTTGTCCGCAGCGAGGGGCGGAGGGGTCTCGTGGACCGGTCGGGGCGGCCCGTCGCTTGAGGGCCGCCCGGTCCGGGCTCAGAGGGCCGGGCGGCCCAGGCTCCGCTCGCGCACCGGCGGAGCCTGGGTGGCGATGAGGGCGGCCTGGACTCGGCGTTCGACGCCGAGCTTGGCGAGCAGCCGTGAGACGTGGTTCTTGACGGTCTTCTCGGCCAGGTAGAGGCGCTGGCCGATCTGCCGGTTGGTCAGGCCCTCGCCGATCAGCGAGAGGATCTCCCGCTCGCGGTCGGTGAGCTGAGGGAGACCGGTGGTCTGCGGGGCGGCGTCGCCGCGCAGCCGGGTCATGAGGCGGGTGGTGGCGCCGGGGTCGAGCATGGACTGCCCGGAGGCGACGGTACGCACGGCGGTGACGAGGTCGGTGCCGCTGATCTGCTTGAGGACGTAGCCGGAGGCGCCGGCCATGATGGCGTCGAGCAGGGCATCCTCGTCGTCGAAGGAGGTGAGGATGAGGCAGGCGAGTTCGGGCATGCGGGAGCGGAGTTCGCGGCAGACGGTGACACCGTCGCCGTCGGGCAGGCGCATGTCCAGGACGGCGACGTCGGGACGCAGGGCGGGGACGCGGGTGAGTGCTTGCTCGACGGTGGCGGCTTCGCCGACCACGGTGAGATCGGGTTCGGCGTCCAGCAGGTCGTGAACGCCCCGGCGGACCACCTCG
Organism: Streptomyces sp. FH025; assembly: GCF_017427025.1. Taxonomy (GTDB): domain Bacteria; phylum Actinomycetota; class Actinomycetes; order Streptomycetales; family Streptomycetaceae; genus Kitasatospora. The sequence continues at coordinate 13,770 of NZ_JAFLNG010000119.1, read as the reverse complement.
TGGTCGTCGAGGAGGAACACCCTGACCGGGCCGTTCGTGTCGTCCGCCATCATCGCTCCGCTCCACGGCCCGCCGTGCCGAGCCACCTGGGACAGCAGCTTAGCCGCGCGCAGGGCCACCTGTCCGGTCCTTGAACAATGGGCGAGGAGCACGGCCGCTGGAAGGAGCGCATCGACCTGCTGCTCCCGTACCCGGTCACCGCCGAACTGATGGCCGCGACCGGGAACCCGCACACCGCCTTCCTGCACTGCCTGCCCGCCCTATACGGTGGCACGCTCGCCGGGGCGCGGGACGACCGCGTTCCAGCCGAGTTCCTTCGCGATCCGGGCGCGCAGGCGCTCGGAACTCCTCGGCTCGCCGTGGACGATGTAGACCGTGTCGGGAGCGGGGGCGCCGCGCAGCCAGCCGAGGACCTCGTCGGCGTCCGCGTGGGCCGAGAAGCCGGGCACGTTGACGACCTCGGCCCGGACGGGGACGTAGGTGCCGAACATCTTCACCGACCGGGCGCCGTCGACCAGGTCCCGGGCACGGGTGCCCAGGGCCGCGAAACCGACGACCAGGACGCTGTTGCGCGGGTCCGGGAGCAGCCGGCGCAGGTGGTGCACGACACGTCCTCCGGTGGCCATCCCCGAGGCGGAGACGATGACGCTCGGGACGGGGCTGTGCTGGATGCCCGCGGACTCCTGGGCGGAGCGGGCCGGGGTGAACGGGGCCGGATCGAGCGCGGCCTCCCCTTCGGCAGTCAACTCGGCTCGAAGGCAGGGGGACCGGCGGTCGATGGCGTCGCGGTAGACGCGCAGGGTCTGCAGTGCCATGGGGCTGTCGACGAACACCGGCACGGAGGCCGGGATCTTGCCGGTCCGCTTGAGTTCGGCGAGTTCGTGGAGCACCACCTCGGTGCGGTCGACCGCGAAGGAGGGGATCAGTACGTGGCCGCCCCGGGACAGCGTCCGGTTGACCGCGTCGGCGAAGCGCACCCGGGACGCCTGGTCGTCGTGGTGGCGGTCGCCGTAGGTCGATTCGACCAGCAGCACGTCCGCGCCGGAGAAGGGCTCCGGCGGTGCCAGCAAGGGGTGGACGGGCCGGCCCAGATCGCCGCTGAAGGCGATGGTGCGGCCGTCCTCCAGGGTCAGGTGCGCCCAACCGGATCCGAGGATGTGGCCCGCGTGGTGGAGCCGCAGGACGGTACCCGGGGCGATCTGCGTCTCGGAGCCGAGGTCGACCGGACGCATCAGCGCCAGGGCCCGTTCGACGTCCCTCTCCTCGTAGAGCGGCCTGGCGGGGTGGTGCTTGGACCAGCCGTGCAGGTTGGCGTGCTCGGCCTCCTCCCGGAGCAGGTGGGCGCTGTCGCGCAGGACCAGCTCCGCCAGCCTGGCGGTGTCCGGTGTGCAGTACACGGGGCCGGTGAACCCGTCGCGGACCAGGCGCGGCAGGTGGCCGCAGTGATCGAGGTGGGCATGGGTGAGTACGGCGGCGTCGATGCCGCGCGGGTCGAGGGGCAGGGGTGCCCAGTTCCGCCGTCGCAGGTCCGCCTGCCCCTGGAAGAGCCCGCAGTCGACCAGTACCCGGGCGCGGTCCGCCGCGACCAGGTACTTGCTGCCCGTGACGGTACCCGCGCCGCCGAGGAAGGTCAGTGACCCCGATCGTGGCTCCCGGTGATTCCGCGCGCGGTCCTTGACCGGCCGTCCGATCGCGTCACTGGGCATGGAAGCCACCTGCTTTCCGTTTCGTCGGTGTGGCGTCGGTTGTCGTCGACCACTTTGCCGGGGCCGGCTGCCGCGGCGACAGGTCATGGCGTACTCAGGGAGAAGGACGAACGGCCCTGGAGTTTCCGGTGGTTCGAGGTACTGCGGGCGCGCCTGGGGCCGGTTGACCGGGACGGCGTCGCGAAGCCGTCGGGAAGGAGGCCGGAGTACCGCAACGGCATCCTGACGGTCCGGGTCCCGCAGGCGGCCAAGGCGCAGAAGGCCGTGCGCACGATCCCGGTGCGGCGCGCGGAGCAGCCACGGGGCAGTTCGCCGCGCTCTTCGGACGGCCGGTGGTCCCGGCCGCCCGGCTCGGCGTGCCGGCCGGCGGGAGCCGTTCCAGGACGTGGATGTTCTCGCCGGGAACTCGCCGTCCCTGATCAGGAAGGCCGCGGCGGCCAGGGAAGCCATGCCGCCGCCGACCAGGTGGGCCTTCGAGGCGCGCCCGCTGCCGATCACGGTGTCGTCCAACCGTCCGAGGTCCGCGCCGTGGCGGCGCACCTGCCCCGTCGTGCAGGTGCCACCAGCCTCCGGCCACTCGGGGGGCCGCGTCAGGGGGTGGCGGTACCCGTACCGCAGGGCCGGAAGTCCTCACTGCCGGGGCAGTCTCCGGGCGATCTGCGATGGTCCTCAGGTCCCTCCCGGTGCGGAGGTGTTGTGCCCCGTTCGGCCCTGGAGCGGGGGCACGGGTGGGACGACGATGGATACCGCCTGCCGGCGGCTGCCGGCGGCCACGGAACCGCCCCGAAGGAGACCGTCACCATGTCCGTCACGCCCAGCCAGACCTCCGTGGCACCGTCCGAGCGAGAGCTACGGGCGCTCGACGCGCACTGGCGGGCTGCCAACTACCTGGCGGTCGGCCAGATCTACCTGATGGCCAATCCGCTGCTGCGCGAGCCGCTGCGCGCTGAGCACATCAAGCCGCGTCTGTTGGGCCACTGGGGTACTTCGCCCGGACTGAACCTGGTGCACACCCACCTCAACCGGGTGGTGAAGGCCCGGGACCTGGACGCGATCTGCGTGTGGGGGCCGGGGCACGGCGGTCCGGCCGTGCTGGCGAACTCCTGGCTGGAGGGTACCTACTCGGAGACCTATCCGGACGTGACCCGCGACGAAGCGGGGATGGCCCGGCTGTTCCGCCAGTTCTCCTTCCCCGGCGGGGTGCCGAGCCACGTCGCGCCGGAGACCCCGGGCTCGATCCACGAGGGCGGCGAGCTCGGCTACGCGCTCTCGCACGCCTACGGCGCCGCCCTCGACAATCCCGGGCTGCTGGTGGCCTGTGTGATCGGCGACGGCGAGGCCGAGACCGGCCCGCTCGCGGCCTCATGGCACGGCAACAAGTTCCTCGACCCGGTCCACGACGGGGCCGTCCTGCCGATCCTGCACCTCAACGGCTACAAGATCGCCAACCCGACGGTCCTCGCCCGCCTGCCCGAGGACGAACTCGACGCCCTGCTGCGCGGCTACGGCCACCGACCGCTGTACGTCACGGGTGACGATCCGATGACGGTGCACCAGGCGATGGCCGAGGCCATGGACACCGCCCTGGACCTGATCGCCACCATCCAGCGCGAGGCCCGCACCGACGGCTCCACCAGCCGTCCGCACTGGCCGGTGATCGTGCTGCGCACCCCCAAGGGCTGGACCGGCCCGGCCAAGGTCGACGGACTGCCCGTGGAAGGCACCTGGCGCGCCCACCAGGTGCCGCTCGACATGGTCCGCGACAACCCGCAGCACCTGGTCCAGCTGGAGGCCTGGCTTCGCTCCTACGGTCCCGAGGAACTCTTCGACGACCAGGGCCGACCGACCGCACTGGTGCTGGCCTGCGTACCCGCCGGGGCACGCCGACTCGGTGCAAACCCGCACGCCAACGGCGGCCTGCTGCTGCGCGACCTGCCCCTGCCACCGCTGGAGCACTTCGCCGTGCAGGTCGACAAGCCCGGCGCCACCCGGCACGAGCCCACCCACGCGCTGGGCGACCTGCTCGAACAGGTGATGGCGGACACCGCCGGACGCCGGGACTTCCGCCTGGTCGGCCCGGACGAGACGGCCTCCAACCGGCTCCAGAGCGTGTACGCCGCCACCGGAAAGGCCTGGCAGGCCGACGTACTGCCCGTCGACGAGCACCTCGCCCGCGACGGCAGGGTGATGGAGATCCTCTCCGAACACACCTGCCAGGGCTGGCTGGAGGGCTACCTGCTGACCGGCCGCCACGGCCTGTTCTCCTGCTACGAGGCGTTCGTCCACATCGTCGACTCGATGGTCAACCAGCACATCAAGTGGCTGCGCACCACCCGCGAACTGCCCTGGCGCGCGCCCATCGCCTCGCTCAACTACCTTCTGACCTCGCACGTCTGGCGCCAGGACCACAACGGCTTCTCCCACCAGGACCCGGGCTTCGTCGATCACGTCCTCAACAAGAGCCCCGAAGCCGTCCGCGTCTACTTCCCGCCGGACACCAACACCCTGCTCGCCACCGCCGACCACGTGCTGCGCAGCCGCGACCTCGTCAACGTCGTCGTCGCGGGCAAGCAGCCCTGCTCCGACTGGCTCACCCTGGACGAAGCCCGCGACCACTGCGCCCGCGGCGCCGGGATCTGGGAGTGGGCGGGCACCGACGACGGTGCCCGCGAGCCCGACGTCGTCCTCGCCTGCGCCGGTGACGTCCCCACCCAGGAGGTCCTGGCCGCCGCGGACCTGCTCCGCCGCCACCTGCCCGACCTCCGTGTCCGGGTGGTCAACGTGGTCGACCTGGCCCGGCTGATGCCGGCCGAGGAACACCCGCACGGGATGCCCGACGCCGAGTTCGACGCCCTGTTCACCCGCGACAAGCCGGTGATCTTCGCCTACCACGGCTACCCCTGGCTGATCCACCGTCTGGCCTACCGCCGGGCCGTCCACCCGCACCTGCACGTGCGCGGCTACAAGGAGTCCGGCACCACCACCACGCCGTTCGACATGGTGGTGCGCAACGACCTCGACCGCTACCGCCTGGTCATGGACGTCATCGACCGCACTCCGGGCCTCGCCGTACGGGCGGCAGCCGTCCGCCAGAAGATGGCCGACCAGCGCACCCGCCACCACGACTGGATCCGCGAACACGGCATCGACCTGCCCGAGGTCACAGACTGGACCTGGAACAGCTGACCCGGCACCAGGGGGGCGACCGTGAGGAGACGATCACCATGGACCTGCCCGTCACCGTCGGTATCGATGGCTCCGACGCCAGCCTGGCCGCCGCCGACTGGGCCGCCCGCGAAGCACTGCTGCGCGAGCGCCCCCTGCGCGTCCTGCACGCGCTGGCCCTCATGCCGCACCGCCCAGCAGGCTGGGCGGTCCCACCACCCGAGGACGGCGGCACGCTGCTCCACGAGACCCGCGAGATCCTCGCCGGGCGCTACCCGCAGCTCCGCACGCACACCGAACAAGCGCACGACCTCGCCACCGCCACGCTGACGGCAGCGGCGGAGGATGCGGAACTGCTGGTGCTGGGTGCCCGCGGCGACGGCGGATTCCCCGGGCTGCGGGTCGGCTCCACCGCGCTGTACGTCGCCGGCCGGGCCGGCTGCCCGACCGTGCTGCTCCCGGTCGCCCCGCCGGGTGGCGGCCAGCGCGAGCAGGTGGTGGTCGGCGTGGACGCGCGCCGCCCCGCCGACGCGGCGCTCGCCTTCGCGTTCGCCGCCGCGCAGCGCTACCGCCTGCCGGTGAGAGCCCTGCACACCTATCCGGCCGGGCCGGCGGACCGGGCCGATCTGGTGCGGGACGGCGAGACCGAGCTGCTCACCCGTGCCCTCGCGTGGTGGACCGCGGCCCACCCGCAGGTGGAGGTCATCCTCCAGGTGGACGCGGTGGGCGCGGGCCTGGCGCTCGTGGAGGCGTCGGCCAAAGCCCGGCTGCTGGTGGTCGGTCGCTACGCACCGTTGTCCACAGGGCGACTGGGGCCGGTGGCCCACGCCGTACTGCACCACGCGGGCTGCCCGGTCGCGGTGGTGCCCGGCACCTGAGGGCGCAGCGCCGGGGCCTTCGGGCCCCGGCCAGGGCCGCTCGGCTTCTGCGGCGGGCGGGAAGCGGATCCTGTTGTGGCCGTGTGAGGAACCTCCATGTCTGTCTGCACTTCGCGTCCGCCGCACTCCCCGCACCGCACCGAGTCGACCCCGAAACCCCGTACCAGCCACCGCCGAAGGAAGGCACCCCTCGGACAGTCCGAGGCTGGGCGAACGAGAAGGACCACATGCAGAACGACTTGATCACTCCCCGACAGATCGCCGACGACTACGTGGCCCGGGTCGCCGCACACGATCCCGTCACCTCCACGTCCCTGGGCCTGGCTCCGGGTGACGACCGGATGCCCGACCTGTCGCCGGACGGAGTCGAGGAGCGCGTCGCGTTCGCGCGGGCAGCGCTGGCGCGGCTCGACGCCCTCCCCGAACCCCCGCTCGATGGCGATCCGGCGGAACTCACGTGTGCGCGGCTGTTGCGGGAGCGGCTCGACGCCGAGGTGCGGGTGCACGAGGCCGGTGAGCACTTCCGGGCCGTACGGAACATGCACACGCCCGTGCACCAGCTCCGGAGCATCTTCACGATGATGCCCACCGCCACCGAGGAGGACTGGATCCCGGTCCTGGGCCGGCTGCGGAACCTGCCCACCGCGCTGGACGGCCACCGCGCCACGCTCACCCGGGGCGTCGACCGCGGACTGCTGACCGCACCCCGGCAGGCCGACGTGCTCGCCGCGCAGCTCACCGCGTGGACCGGGGAGGCCGGCGGCGGCCCCGGCTGGTTCGCCGAGTTCGTCGCCCCCGCACCGCAACGGCTCCGCCCCGACCTGGACTCAGCGGCGAGCCGGGCGACCGCCGCCGTGGCCTCGTTCCGCGACTGGCTCCGGGACACCTACCGGCCCGCCACCGAGGGCACCCCGGACGCCGTCGGCCGCGAGCGCTACCTGATCACCGCCCGTCAGTACACCGGCGCCGACCTGGACCTGGGCGAGGTCTACGACTGGGCGTGGGAGGAGTTCCACCGGGTCTGGGCGGAACTGCGCACGGATGCCGAGCGGGTCCTACCCGGCGCCACCGTCCAGCAGGCCCGGTCCCACCTGGACGAACACGGACACACCGTGCAGGGCGCCGAGCGGATGCGCGCCTGGCTGCAGCAGATCACCGAGGAGGCGATCGAGGCACTCGACGGGCACCACTTCGACATCACCGGACCGCTGCGCCAGGTCGAGACCCGGATCGCCCCGGCCGGCAGCGCGGCCGCGCCTCACTACAACGGCCCGAGCCTGGACTTCAGCCGCCCGGGCCGCACCTTCCTGCCGCTGGCCAACGGCGACGCGCAGGAGCGGTTCCGCACCTGGCGCCTGGTCAGCACCTGGTACCACGAGGGAGTTCCCGGTCACCACCTGCAGCTCGCCTCCTGGACCGCCGCGGCCGATCAGCTGTCCCGGTACCAGGTCACCCTGGGCAAGATCAGCGCCAACGTGGAGGGCTGGGCGCTGTACGCGGAGAGACTGATGGACGAACTCGGCCACCTCACCGACCCCGCGCGCCGACTCGGCTACCTCGGCAAGCAGATGATGCGCATCGTGCGCGTCATCATCGACATCGGCATGCACCTGGAGAGCGCCATCCCGGCCGGCTCCCCGTTCCACCCGGGCGAGCGCTGGACCCCGGAGCTGGCCACGGCTTTCATGGCCGACTACGCCGGCATGACGTCCGCCCACCTGGAGAGCGAGATCGTCCGCTACCTCGGCCGGCCCGGCCAGGCCATCGGCTACAAGCTCGGCGAGCGTGCCTGGCTGGCCGGCCGGGAAGCCGCCCGCCGCAGGCTGGGCGCCGACTTCGACCTCAAGCGCTGGCACATGAAGGCGCTGCGGCAGGGGTCCCTGGGCCTGGACGACCTGGAGGCGGCCCTGGCAGCCCTGTGACCCCCGTCAGCCGAAGCGCACGGGAAGCGGCCCGGAGACTCCCTGAGGCACCGGGCCCACGGAACAGTGCGGGGGCCGTCACCGCGTTCCTCCTCGGCACCTGGGAGGAGCGCGCCGACCGCAGCGCACTGACTCCGGGACGTCCCACGACCGCCACTCAATCGATCAGGGGCGGCTGCACGGCCTGGGCCGCGGTGCTCGCCCGCGCGGGCAACGGAGCCGCCCCGGCCGCTCCCACGGATCCCGCACCCAGCCCCAGCACGATCGCCACGGCCACCACCGAGCGGCCTGGTAAGCGCCCCGTCCTGGTCTTCCTCGAATGCCACATGCTCAGTACCTCCCCGCCCGCGGCACACACGGGTCCGCGGGACCGGGCCCCGGTGGGGCCCCCGCCGGAATCTACCGACCGGGAAGCGGAACCAAACCGTCCTCAGCAGCGTGCAATAGCACGGAAGTTGGCGTCCATCGGCCTCCCTCGATCGACGTAGGAAAGGCCGTCGAGCAGGATTCACGCAGGCAGGCGGTGAGTACTGCGCCTATCTCCACCCCCGCCGCGCCGACCGCTGGACCATGCCCGACCCGGTCCGCGAGGAGGACGAGGGCGCGACCTGTTGAGGTCCCGGGTCGGCTCCGCTCGGACCGGGTCTTCGGCAGCGCGGTGGCCGTCCTCGACTTCGACTCCCTCACCCTCGCGGCCTTCGGACATGACCTCGCCGAGCTCGTCATCGGCATCAGTTCCTCGATGCCGGGACTGAGCCGCCTCAGGGGCGTTGCGGCAGGACCAGCGGTACCCCGGTGCGCGGGTGCGCCAGCACCTCGACGGGGTGCCCGTACACCTCGCTGAGCAGCGGTGCCCGCAGGACCTCGGTGACCGGGCCGTCGGCGACGGCCGCCCCGCCGGTCAGCAGTACCACCCGGTCCGCGTAGGCCGCGGCCAGGGACAGGTCGTGCAGGACGACGACCACGCCGTCCCCGGCCGCGGCGCGGGCCCGGGCGACGCGCAGCACCAGCTCCTGGTGGCGCAGGTCGAGGGCGGCGGTCGGCTCGTCCAGGAGCAGCAGTGGGGCGCGTTGGGCCAGTACCCGGGCCAGCGCCACTCGGGCCCGCTCGCCGCCGGACAGGGCGGTGAAGGGGCGCCCGGCGAAGGCGGTGGACTCGGTGGCGGCCATCGCCTCGGCGACCGCCGTCTCGTCCTCGGCGGCCGCCGCCGTACCGGCCCATGGCGCGCGGCCCATCCGTACCACCTCGTCGGCCGGGAACGGGAAGGACAGCGCGGCGGACTGCGGCAACAGTGCCCGGTGCAGGGCGAGTTCGGCGGGTCGGTACGTGTTCAGCGGGCGGCCGTGCAAGGTCACCTCGCCACTGTCCGGAACGACGTCCCCGGCGAGGACGGACAGCAGGGTGGACTTGCCCGCGCCGTTCGGCCCGAGCAGCGCGACCACCTCACCGGCCGCGACCCGGACGGCGGCGCCGGACAGCAGCGGGCGTCCACCGACGTTCAGCCGGACGGCCTCGGCGGCGAGCAACTCGGCTCCGGGGGCGGGTCGTTCGGGGATCGCCCGGTGTCGGTGCAGTCTCATGCCCAGCCTCCCTGCCTGCTCCTGGTCCGGCGCAGCAGCCAGAAGAAGAACGGGCTGCCGATCAGTGCGGTGAGCACGCCGAGCGGCAGTTCGGCCGGCTCGGCGAGGGTGCGGGCGGCGAGGTCGGCGACCACCAGGACGAGCGCGCCGCCGAGTGCGGAGGCGGGCAGCAGGAAGCGGTGGCCGGGCCCGGCCAGCATCCGCAGCAGGTGTGGGACGACCAGTCCGACGAAGCCGATGATGCCGCTGACCGCGACGGCCGCGGCGGTGAGCAGCGCGACCACGGTGATCAGCGTCAGTCGCATCCGCTCGACGTCCACCCCGAGGTGGCGGGCGGGGCGCTCGCCGAGTGCCAGCAGGTCCAGCCTGCGGGCGTACAGCGGGGCGACGGCGAGTCCGACGACGGCGAAGGGCAGGACGGCGAGCACCTTGCCCCAGGTGGCCTGGGAGAGCGAGCCGAGCTGCCAGAAGGTGACCTGGCTGATCGCGGCGGAGTCGGCGGTGAACAGGAGGATGCCGATCAGCGCGCCGCAGAAGGCGTTCACGGCGACGCCGGTGAGGATCAGCGTGACCACCTCGGTGCGTCCGCCGGAACGGGCCATGACGTACACCGCGAAGACCGTCAGCAGTCCGCCGGCGAAGGCGAAGGCGGTGACCGTCCAGTGGCCGAGGGCGTCCAGGCCGAGCACGATGCAGGCCACCGCTCCGACCGCGCCGCCGGAGGAGACGCCGATGACGGCGGGTTCGGCGAGCGGGTTGCCGAACACGCCCTGCATGAGTGCCCCGGCGCAGCCGAGCGAGCCGCCGACCAGGAGGGCGAGTACCACCCGGGGCAGCCGGACGTTCCACAGCACCGACTCGGGCACCCGGTCCAGGGCGTGCCCGCCGAGGCCGAGGCGGTGGGCGGCGGAGGCGAGGACGTCGCCGAGCGGTATGCGGTAGGCGCCGGTGCCGGCGGCGATCAGCGCGCAGAGCACCAGGGCGGTGGCGAGCGCGGCGGTGATCAGGGTGGTTCGGCGGAGCGTCGGGGCGGCCTTCCGGCCGATGGCGATGGTCACTTGGCGTCCGCCGGGTAGAGCTGGGCGGTGATCTCGTGGATCACCTGGGGGGTGCGGGGGCCGTAGCTGAGCAGTTGGCCGTCCTCGATCGAGACGATCCGGCGGTCCAGTCCGGCCGGGGTCTGGGCGACGCCGGGCAGTTTGAGGAGGCCGTCGACGCCGCCTACGGAGTCGAGTCCCTTGCTCATCACCAGGATGGCGTCGGGCGCGGCCTTGACCAGGGCCTCGCTGGTGAGCGGGGTGAAGTCGCCGGTGAGTCCGGCGGCGGTGCCGGCGTCCTCGCCGCCGACCGCCTCGATCAGTGAGCCGGCGCCGGAAGCGGGGCCGCCGATCAGGTAGACGGAGGCGCTGCCGCGCAGGTAGAGGAAGGCGACCTTGGGGTGGCGCCCGGTGGCCGGGACGCCGGCCCTGGCCTGCTCGATCCGCTGCTCGGTGCGTTCCTTCAACTGCCGTCCGGCGTCCGGGACTCCGAGCGCGGCGGCGACGGTGTCGATGCGCGGGCCGACGTCGGCGAGCTTCTTGGCGTCGTCCAGCACGAGCAGCGGGACACCGGCCGCGCGGATCTGCGCGATCGCCTCGGCCGGGCCGGTGGAGCGGTCGGCGAGGACGACGGTGGGGTGCAGCGAGAGCACGCCCTCGGCGGAGACCTCGTGGGCCTGGGTGATCACCGGCAGGGCGGCGGCCTGCTGGAAAGTGGTGGAGACGTCCCGGGCGACCGCCTTGGGGCCGAGGCCCAGGCTGAACACCAGCTCGGCGAGGCTGCCGTTGAGCGGGATGATCCGCTCGGCGCTCGTGACGGTGACCTGGCGGCCGTCGGCGGAGACGGTGGTGGCCGGGAGCTGCGGGACGGGTTCGCCGGGCAGGGGCTCGACGGTGTCGGGGGCTCGGGAGGTGGCCGCCGTGGCCGCGGCCGTTCCGGTGGAGGAGCCGCAGGCGGTGAGGGCGAGCAGCAGGCCGAGGGCGAGTAGCAGGAGGGCGGGCCCCCGAGCGGCCTGGAGTCGGATCGTACTGCTGCTCAACGTGCTTCCCTTCGCCGGGTGTTGTCGTCGCCTTCGCCCTGGCGGGGGAGGGGACGGCGGGGTTCTTGACTCATATATTAGGTTAGCCTTACCTAAGTTTCACAAGGGGGTCGGTGCCGCCTCGCCGCACCCTCCCCTTGCCGTGTCCCGCACCCTGTCGAGGAGTGATCCGTTGTGCCCCTGTCCAGTCGGCTCCGCCGTCCGGCCGCCGTCGTGGTGGCCGCTCTCGCCGCCCTGCTGGCGGCGGGTCTGTCGCCGGGCCCGGCGGCCGCAGCGGAGGGGCGGGTGTCCGGCGGGCGGTTGGACTGGGGGATCAGGCAGTCCTTCCTGACGTACGTCACCGGTCCTATCGCCAAGGGGAGTTGGGGGCTCACCGGTGGTGCCGCCACGGTCGGCGGCAGCACCTTCCGGTTCCACTCCGCGACCGGCGCCTACGATCCCGCGACCGGCGCGCTGACCGCCGCCTTCTCGGGCGGCGTCCGCTTCACCGGGCATCAGGAGAACGGCGCCAACGCGCTCGACCTGAGCGTTGGCCGGCTCACCGTCCGGGCCGTCCAGGGCGGCACGGCCGGGCTGTACGCGGACGTCAGCAGCAAGTCCAAGGAGACCGGGCAGGTGAGCAGCGCGAGCCAGGCCAAGCTGGCGGACCTGTCGCTGGCCGGCGTCGACCTGCGCGGCGCGGCCGGGACCCTGACGCTCGGCAACGTCCCGGCGACCCTCACCGACGCGGGAGCGCAGGCCTTCGGCAACTTCTACCAGGCGGGGACGGCCCTCGATCCGCTCACCCTCTCGGTCAACCTGCCTGCCGCACCGGCGACTTCGGCGTCGCCCTCGTCGAGCGTGACGCCGACGCCGAGCGCGGTGCCGACGCCGAGCGCGGTGCCGACCGCGGTGCCGACGCCTTCGGTCGAGCCGACGCCTTCCTCCCAGGTTCCCACGAAGGCCGGGTTCGCCAACGGCGCCCTCGACTGGGGTGTGCGCCGCACCTTCCGCGACTACGTCACCGGCACCATCGCCCAAGGCCGTTGGGAGCTCGGCGACGGTGCGGCCGACGGCGGCGCCTTCTTCCGCTGGACCCCGGCCAAGGGCACGTACGACCCCGCGAACGGCGACCTCACCGCCGCCTTCACCGGCACCGTGCGCTTCACCGGCCTGCGCAGTGGCGAGAGTTACGGCCTGGACCTCACCCTGGCCAACCCGGGCGTCACCGTGTCCGGCGGACAGGGCAGGCTACTCGCCGACATCTCCGGCCGGACTCCGGACGGCAGGGTCCGGCACCTGACCGGCGTCGAGCTCGCCGCCTTCGACCCGGCCGGACTCAAGCCCGAGGGTGGTCTGCTGACGGCCGTCGAGCTGCCGCTGAAGCTCACCGAGGGCGGCGCCGAGGCCTTCGGCGGCCTCTACCCGGTCGGCACCGAGATGGACCCGCTGAGTTTCGCCGTCGCCCTCGACCCGGCGGCCGCGCTGCCCCCGCTGCCCGACCTCGGCAGCGCCCCGGCCACCCCGCCGAGCGCCGCCGCGAGCCCGAGCGCCTCTCCGGTCGCCTCCTCTTCCTCAGGCTCTTCCTCGGGCGGAGTGCCGGTGGCGGCCGTGGCCGGCGGCGCGGTGCTGGTGGCCGCGCTCGCCGCGACCGGCGGCCTGCTCGTCCGGCGCCGTCGCCGCACGGCCGCCGGGTCCGGTGCCGCCGCGCCCGGTGCCGCCGGGGCCACGTCTGACGGCGCCGCCTGATCCGCCCTCTCCGGAGCATCCCCCGCTCCCTCCCCCTCTCGAACGGAGTAACCAGCATGTCCCGCAACCGCACCCGGCTGGCCGCCCTCGCGGCCGCCACCGCCGGTCTCGGCCTGACCGCCTTCGGCGCCCCCGCCCTGGCCTTCGCGGCCGGCGGCCCCGGCAGCGTCACGTACGACACCGGCGCACTGGACTGGGGCGTGAAGGCCAGCTTCCGCACCTACCTCAACGGCCCGGCCTCCCAGGGCGGCGCGATCGAGCTGACCGGCGGCGCGACCACCAACGCCGACGGCACCTTCCACTTCGGCCTGGCGAGCGCGAAGTACGACCTCGCCACGCATGCGCTCAGCTCCTCCTTCACCGGCGGTGTCCACTTCACCGCCCACCACGGCGCGCTGGACGTCGCGCTCAGCGACCTGAAGGTCACCACTTCGGGCACCACCGGCACGCTCACCGCCGACACCGCCTCCAAGGAATCGATGGGCGCCACCGAGATCACTCGGCGGCAGGACGTGCCGCTGGTGACCTTCACCGTCGGGCGGGACACCACCGCCGGGGTGCCCACCTCCGCCAAGCTGACGGAGCAGGGTGCCCAGGCCTTCGCGGGCTTCTACCAGGCGGGGACGGACATGGACCCGCTCTCACTGCTGCTCAAGCAGAGCCCGGCGACGCCCTCGCCGACCGCCACGCCGTCCGGCACCTCCTCGCCCACCG
>NZ_JAFLNG010001189.1 GCF_017427025.1 Streptomyces sp. FH025 | reverse complement strand
CGCGTCGGGGGTGGCCGCATTCGCGACGCCGCGCCCGTGGGTGTGTGCGGGCGGTGGGCGGCGGCGCGGGGCCTCTTCTCGGCTCCGCCCGTACCCGGCCGGTTGCCCGGGTCCGGCGGTGGCCGGGTCCCCCTCGACGCCCACCATAGTACCCCCGGGGGTATTATCGAAATCGTTCGGCGATACCCCCGCTGGTATCGGCCCTGGAGGCCGTATGCTGGCAAATATACCGAGGGGGGTATCCGCCCATCGATGCCACAGTGCGGCGCCCTGTGCCGCCCGGGAGGTTCCCGTGTACTGCCGCGCCTACCTCGGCCCGGTCGGGAAAAATACCCCCGGGGGTACACTTGGGCATGTGGCCAGCCCGTCAGACACCGACGAGGAGACAACCCCGTGATCTTCAGCCAGTACTACCTCGACTGCCTCTCCCAGGCCTCCTACCTGATCGCCGACGAGACCACGGGCCAGGCCGTGATCGTCGACCCCCGCCGGGACGTCGACGAATACCTCGCCGACGCCACGGCGCGCGGCCTGACCGTCGTCGGCGTCATCAACACCCACTTCCACGCCGACTTCCTGGCCGGCCACCTCGAACTCGCCGCCCGCACCGGCGCCTGGATCGGCTACGGCCACCGTGCCGAGACCGAGTACGCCATCCGCCACCTGACCGACGGCGAACGCATCTCCCTCGGTGACGTCGCCCTCCAGATCATGGAGACCCCCGGACACACCCCCGAGTCGATCAGCATCCTCGTCTTCGAGCACGCCACCGACGAAGCCCCTTACGGCGTGCTCACCGGCGACGCCCTGTTCATCGGTGACGTCGGCCGCCCCGACCTGCTCGCCTCCGCCGGCGTCACCGCCGAGGAGCTCGGCGCCATGCTCTACGACAGCGTCCACCACAAGCTGATGGCCCTGCCCGACCAGGTCCGCGTCTTCCCCGCCCACGGCGCCGGCTCCGCCTGCGGCAAGAACCTCTCCACCGACAAGCAGTCCACCATCGGCGCGCAGCGCCTGACCAACTACGCCTGCCAGCCCATGGATCAGGACACCTTCGTCCGCATCGTCACCGCCGGCCAGACCGCCGCCCCCGCCTACTTCGGCCACGACGCCACCCTCAACCGGCAGGACCGCCCGCTGCTCGACCGCACGAACGCCGCCTCCCCCCTGTGCCCCGAAGGCTTCAAGGAGGCCCG
>NZ_JAFLNG010001188.1 GCF_017427025.1 Streptomyces sp. FH025 | reverse complement strand
AGCCGCACCCGCGAGCGGGCGTAGCGCCCCGCGTGCGCGGCCGCCAGCTCCGGGTCGGCCAGGGCGACGTCCCAGGAACCGACCCAGATCCGGTTGCCGTCCGCGGTCGCCTCGTCCAACGGCAGTACGTCGAGCAGCGAGGCCCGCAGCCGGGCCAGCCCCGCGGGCGGCGGCGGGGTGCCGTCGGCGGGGGCGAGCCGCCGGGGCCGGTCGGTCGAGCGCCGGTCGAGCTCCTCCAGCGCATGGCTCAGCAGTGCCCGCTTGTTCGGGAAGTAGTGCGTCAACAGGCCGGTGGATGCTCCCAGTTCGGCTGCCACGGCACGCAGGGTCAGCCCCTCGAAGCCCCTGGCGGAGAGCACTCGCCACACCCCCTCGGAGACTTCCGAGCGGCGGGCGTCATGGTCTCCACGGGCTGGCGTCATGGGGGCTATCGTACATACCAAACGTTTGTTATGAATGGTTCCGACCAACCGCGCGGCAACCCCGCGCACCAATCCGCGCACCACGCGAAAGGCCCGCCCGTGTTTTCCGTACCCCTCACCGAGAACGCCGACCTGCGCCCGCTGGAGCCGTGGCAGGCCCCCGAGTTCCTGACCCACCTCGACCGCGCCCGGGCCCACACCGACCCGTGGATCCCGTGGGCCACCTTCTCCACCGACCTGGACTCGGCCCGCGCCACCCTGCAGCGCTACGCCGACCGCCAGGCCACCGACGCCGGCCGGATCTACGGCATCTGGAAGGACGGCACCCTGGTCGGCGGCGTGATGTTCGTGCACTTCGACGCCAAGAGCGGCAACTGCGAGATCGGCGCCTGGACGGAGCCGGCCGGTGAGGGCGGCGGACTGATCACCGCCGCCGTCCGGCAGCTGCTCGAGTACGCCTTCGTCACCCGCGGCCTGCACCGCGCCGAGTGGTGGTGCTCCTCCGCCAACGCCCGCAGCCGGGCGGTGGCCGAGCGGGTCGGCATGACGCTGGACGGCACCCTGCGCGAGTGGTTCCTGCACAACGGGGTCCGCCACGACAAGGAGATCTGGGCGGTCCTCGCCCCGGAGTGGGCTGCCGCCAAGGCCGACCGGGCCTGATCCGGGGCCGGAAGGGGCCGCAGGAGGCTGCAAGAGGTCGCGGAAGAGGCCTGCGGAAGGGGCCCTGCGGAAGGGGCGCCGCACGAGGCCTCGCGGAAGGCGCCCCGAGAGGCCC
>NZ_JAFLNG010001187.1 GCF_017427025.1 Streptomyces sp. FH025 | reverse complement strand
ACACCGCGTTGGGGAAGGCGGGCACCCACTCCTCGCCCTGCCTGCGGGTGTTCCACCCGACGTGGTCGGCGTGCAGGTGGGTGTTGACCACCGCGTCCACCTCCTCCGGGTGCACCCCCACCTCGGCGAGCCGCTCCAGGAAGTCGCTTCGGCGGTGGTGGAAGACCGGTGTCAGCGGGCGCTCCCGGCCGTCGCCGACCCCGGTGTCCACCAGCACGGTCATCCCGCCCCCGCGCACCACCCAGGTCTGCAGCGCGCCGACGTAGGCGGCGGCGTCGACGTCGTAGTGCCGCGGCGCCAAGTCCCCCGCCACACCGCCCCTCCAGGCCCGCTCGGACAGCTCGGGCACCAGCTGCGCGGCCGGCATGAACGGCCCCTGCCACTCCAGCACCCGCACGATCTCCATGTCCCCCAGGACGATCCGTTCCATGAGACGCATCCCTCCACTCGTCGGCTTCGACACCGACCCTAGAAAGGCGCGGTGAGCCGTTCAATGCTTGATCGGCTTGTTCCGATACGCGAACGGCTCATCGCAGGACTGGCTACCATGACCGGATGGACGTGGTCAGCGACGCGATCGCCGCCGTACGGGCGGGCCGGCCCTCCTCCAACCGGCTACGGGTGACGGGGCGCTGGGGCGCGCGGATGCCCGGCTACGCGGGCGCGGGCTTCCACGTGGTCCTGGCCGGCTCCTGCTGGCTGCTGGCCGACGGCCACCCCCCGGTGCGCCTTCACCCCGGCGACGCGGTCCTGCTGCCGCACGGCACCACCCACACCCTGTCCAGCGGGGAACTGACGCCTCGTCAGGCCGAACGGCTGCCCGCCCTGGACGCCCTCCTCGCCCTCCCCGACGGCCACGAGGGCGGTCGCGCGGACGGTCGCGCGGCCGGCCACGACAGCGGCCACGACACCCGGGCCGGCCACGAGGAGCCCACCGAGCTGCTGTGCGGCAAGTACCGCCTGGACCACGGCCTGGGCCACCCGCTGATGCGCGAGCTGCCCGAGATCGTCCACCTGCCCACCCGAAGCGGCGCACACCCCGAACTGCGCGCCGCCGTCGACCTCCTGGGCACCGAACTCGCCACCGACCTGCCCGGCGGGCGCCTGGCTGTACCCGCCCTGATCGACCTGCTGCTGGTCTACCTGGTGCGGGCCTGGACCAGGAGGGAAGGCGCCGACGGCTGGTGCGCGGCCCTGG
>NZ_JAFLNG010001186.1 GCF_017427025.1 Streptomyces sp. FH025 | reverse complement strand
CCGCGCGGTGACTTCAGGCCAGGCCGTGGGCGGCGACCATGCGGGCCTGGCCGTCACGCAGCCGGTAGGACAGGCCCACCACGGCCGCCCGTCCCTCGGCCACCCGGGCGGCCAGCAGCTGGGAACGCTCCATCAGCAGGTCCACCGTCTGGCGGATGTGCTCGTCCACGATCGCGTCCGGGTCCTGGATGCCCGCCGCGTGCGCGGCCAGCACACTGGGCGTCACCCGCTCCACCACGTCCCGTACGAAGCCGCCCGGCAGCCGGCCCGCGTCCAGGGACTCCAGCGCCGCGGCCACCGCCCCGCAGGAGTCGTGCCCCAGCACCACCACCAGCGGGCACTCCAGCACCGCCACCCCGTACTCGATGCTGCCCAGCGCCTCCGCGCCCGTCACGTGCCCAGCGGTGCGCACCACGAACAGGTCACCCAGGCCCTGGTCGAAGATGATCTCGGCGGCCAGCCGGGAGTCGGAGCAGCCGAACAGCACGGCGAAGGGGCGCTGCGCCGGGGCCAGCGCGGCCCGGCGTCCGGCGTCCTGGTTGGGGTGCTCGGGGCTGCCGGCGACGAAGCGGGCGTTGCCCTCCATCATCACCTTGAGTGCCTGGTCGGGGCCGGACTCGGGGCCCGCTATCGGGGAGGAGATCATGCCTGCCACCCTAGATCGCCGCTGATGAGGACCGCAGCCCAGGGCGTGTCCACCGGTCACGGACAGTGCCGCACTGCCATCGTCGGCCCATGCCCAAGCCCAAGCCCAAGCCCAAGCCCGCGCCGGCGCCGCGTACCGCCGTCGTCCTGTTCACCCAGGACCTGCGCCTGCACGACAACCCCGCCCTGCACGCCGCCCGCACCCGCGCCGAGCAGGTCGTGCCGCTGTTCGTCCTCGACCCCGCCGTCGCCGCCGCCGGCTTCGCCGCCCCCAACCGGCAGGCCTTCCTCGCCGACAGCCTCGCCGACCTCGACCGCGCGCTGCGCGCGGCGGGCTCGCGCCTGGTGCTGCGCCACGGGGACACGGCCCAGCAGTGCGCCCGCCTGGCGGCCGAGGTCGGCGCCGACACCGTCCACGCGGCCGCGGGTGTCTCCGCGTTCGCGGTGCGCCGTGAACGGGCGCTGCGCCGGGCGCTGGGGCAGCGGCTGCACCTGCACGAGGGGCTCACGATCGTGGCGCCCGGCGCCCTGGTACCCGCCGGGCGCGATCACTA
>NZ_JAFLNG010001185.1 GCF_017427025.1 Streptomyces sp. FH025 | reverse complement strand
CGGGCTCGGACCGTACGGGCGCTGCGGGCTCTCCCGCGCCGCCGTCCCGGGCGTCCTCGGCGTCCACCTCCGCGATCAGGCGCCGGGCGAGGTCGCGGTCGGCCGGGTCCAGCCACGGCGCGGCGAGCACCAGATCGGCGTAGGAGCGCAGGATCGTCACCACCCGGCTGCGGCTCGCCCGGGCGGCGTGGTGCAGCCGCTGGCGCAGCAGTCCGGCGATGTCGGCGCGGGTGGCGGGGTGCGTCCAGCCGATCGCGACCAGGGCGAAGCCGGCCGCCTCGACCACCCAGTCCTCGGGCCCGAGCAGCAGGTCGCGCAGCACCCGGCGGCGCTCGGAGGCCTCCCAGGGCTGGTCGGCGCGGTGGTGCGCGATGCCGAGGCAGGCGAAGGCCTGGACCGCGCGCACCCACAGTTCGGGCTGGTGGGCGAGCAGGGCCCGGCCGAGCTCGTCCTCGCGGGGCAGCGGCGGGTGGACCAGGACGGCGAGCAGGTCGTCCAGCGGCAGCCCGGCCAGCCGGACGGCGTGGTCGTAGGCGGCCGGGACGGTCGGCCAGAGGATCTCGGCGGTGGCGCGGACGAGTTCGGCGCTCTCCGGGGCCGGCGGGGTGACGGCCGGGCGCGGGTCGGTGCCGTCCCAGGCCCAGATCCGGGTGGTCGGCTCGGTCAGCGGCAGCCGGGGGTCGGGGTCGCCGACGGACCGGTAGGCGACGGTGGCCCGCGGCAGGGCGAGCCGGACGGCCAGCAGCGAGCTGGGCGGCTCCACGGCGGAGACGGTGCAGTCGATCTGGGTGTCGCGGCCGGTGTCGGGGGCGGCGAGCACCTGGTGCAGCACGTTGACGGTGGCCTCGGTGGCGCCGGAGACCATGCCGAGCCAGGACTCGCGGTTGCCGAGCCGCTCCAGCAGCTCCTGGGCGTACTCGTGGTCGGGGTGGGCGCGGTGGTGGTCGGCCAGGCCGAGCAGGTGGGCCGGGTCACCGTCGGCGGCGTGGCGCAGCCCGTACCGGGCCGGGGCCGCCTTGGGGTGGTCGGGTTCGGTGGCGAGCACCCGGTCAAGCCAGGGCAGGCCGTCGGCGGGGCGGCCGAGGGCGCCGTACAACTCGGCCACGTCGACGGCGAGGTAGCTGCTGGAGTTGTCCCGGTCCGGGGCGACCCTGGCCAGTTCGGCCTCCCAGACCGCGAGCGCCGCCTCGGGGCGGCCGT
>NZ_JAFLNG010001184.1 GCF_017427025.1 Streptomyces sp. FH025 | reverse complement strand
GCGAAGTTCTGGCCGCTGCCGATGAGTTGGCGAACGGTGGGGCGCGCACGAAGCGTCTTCAGGTTTCGCACGCTTTCCATTCGCCGTTGATGGAGCCGATGCTGGAGGAGTTCGCGCGCGTTGTCGGCGCGGTGGAGTACGGGACGCCGAAGCTGGCGATGGTCTCCGCTCTGACCGGGCAGTCGGTGACGGATGAGGTCACCGATCCGGCGTACTGGGTGAAGCATGTCCGCGAGGCCGTGCGCTTCGGTGATGCGGCGAACGCGTTGCGTGCGGCTGGTGTGCGGACGTTCATCGAGATCGGGCCTGACGGTGTTCTCGCCGGGATGGGTCCCCAGACCCGCACCGACACCGACGGTGAGGTGGCGGAGGAGGTCTGGCTTCCGCTGCTGCGGCGGGGCCGGGACGAGCCCCGCGCGCTGCTGACCGCGCTCGCGAAGGCGTTCGTCCGTGGTGTGCCGGTCGAATGGGCCGCGCTTTACGCCAACACCGGTGCCCAGCGGATCGATCTTCCGACGTATGCCTTCCAGCGGCAGCGTTACTGGCTTCCGGCCGCTTCCCTTGGGGTGAATGCGGCCGGGTTGGGTCAGTCTCCGGCGCGTCACCCGTTGTTGGGTGCGGCGGTGGCGTTGCCGGCCAGTGGTGGTGTGGTGCTGACCGGGCGGTTGTCGCTGTCCGCACAGCCGTGGCTGGCCGATCACGTGGTCGCCGGTCGGGTGGTGGTTCCGGGGGCCGCGCTGGTCGAGATGGTGGTGCGGGCCGGTGACGAGGCGGGTTGTGGCCGGGTCGAGGAGCTGCTGATCGAGTCGCCGCTGGTGCTTCCGGCCCGGGGCGGTGTGCGGGTGCAGGTGACGGTGGACGAGGCCGACGATGCGGGTTGTCGTGCGGTGGCCGTCTACGCCCAGGCCGAGGATGCCGCGCCCGAGGAGGAGTGGACCCGGCACGCGAGTGGTTCGCTGATCGTCGCCGGTTCCACTCCCGATACCGTTCTGACCGAGTGGCCTCCGGCGGGTGCGGAGGCCGTGGACCTGGACGGGTTCTACCCGGCGCTGGCCGAGAGCGGCCTGGCCTACGGTCCCGCGTTCCAGGGGGTTCGTGCGGCCTGGCGGCGCGGCGAGGAGCTGTTCGCCGAGGTCGCGCTGCCGGACGGCGTGAGCGCGGCCGGGTTCGGACTGCACCCGGCGCTGCTGGACGCGGCCCTGC
>NZ_JAFLNG010001183.1 GCF_017427025.1 Streptomyces sp. FH025 | reverse complement strand
CCGGTACGTCGCGTTCAGCACCGCCGCCACCAACGTGCTGCCCGGCCAGCCGAAGCACGAGTCGGACGTGTTCGTCCGCGACCGCTGGACCGGCCGCACCGAGCTGATCACCGCGGGCGGCCTGCCGACCACCGACGACCAGAGCATCCGCAACGCCGACAGCCCCACCCTCAGCCGGGACGGCCGCTACGTCGCCTTCGCCTCCACCCGCACCGACCTCGCCCCGGGCGTGAAGCGCGGCAAGATCAACATCTACGTCACCGACCGCTGGACCCACACCACCCGGCTGGTCACCACCGGCACCGACGGCGGGGGCGCCAACAACAGTTCCTACAGTCCGACGATCAGTGCGGACGGCAACACCGTCGGCTTCACCTCCCGGGCCGGGAACCTGCTTCCGGGCGACCCGGGCGACCCGGCCGAAGCCGCCCGATCCGCCGCCGATGCCGCCGCCGATCCCGATGCCGCCACACCTCAGCTGACCGGGCCCCGCTTCTACCCGTACTACGTGTGGAAGGCCGACACCGGCCAGATCACCGGCGCCAGCCTGGACGACACCGGGGCGCTGCGCGGCGTCGCCTACGACGCCCGGATCAGCCCGGACGGCCGCTTCGCCGTCTACGGCCTCCCGGTGTTCGGCGGCGCGGCCCCGGGCCACAACCACGGCATCCGGATGGACGTGTACGTCCACGAGCTGGCCACCGGCAAGCTCACCAAGGCCAACGACGGCCTGCCGGGCACCAGCACCACGAGGTCGTCCGCCGGTGGCGTCATGACGGCCGACGACCGCTGGGTCTACTTCGGCTCCGACGCCGAGAACCTGGTACCCGGCGACACCAACGACGTCAGCGACGTGTTCCGCCGCGACCTGTGGACCGGGAGCGTCGAGCGGGTCAGCGTCGCGCAGGACGGCTCACAGAGCACCGCCACCTCCTACAGCCCCCGCGTGGACGCCACCGGCGACACGGTGGTCTTCAACGCCGAGGACGGCAACCTGGTGCCGGGCGACACCAACACCGTCACCGACGTCTTCCTGCGCCGCCTCTGAACCACCCGGCACGGGGATCGGTCCACCCCTATCCCCGTGCCATATACGACTGTTGACGTATTTTCAGGTCCGATCCATCTCAGCTGTTGACCGTTCGCCCACCCCACGCTTGGCTCTCCCCCATGCCCGCCGCCGGGGAGTCGCGGCCGGGCCACCGACC
>NZ_JAFLNG010001182.1 GCF_017427025.1 Streptomyces sp. FH025 | reverse complement strand
CGCCCGCCGGGTGAGCGCGAGCGCGGCGTCCAGGACGGAGGTGTCCAGGCCGCGCGCCCGGGCGGTGTGCGCGACGTGCGCCAGCCCGGCCTCGGCGGAGGCCACGCTGCTGCGGTCGCCCGGGTGACGGCCCTCGTCCGCGCGCTGAGCGTAGTCGTCGATGATCGGGGGGAGAATGCTCGTCAACCCCTTGGCGTACGGGGCGAGTTCGGCTCCGCTGATGCCCTCGGCGCGGGCCAGGGCGAGGGCGTGCAGGTAGCCCTGGACGGTGGTCCAGAACAGGTCCAGCAGCGCCGCGTCGAAGGCCGCCGCCCGTCCCGGGTCCGCGCCCAGGTGGCGCACCGTGCCCAGGGCTCGGAGGGTCGCCTCGTGCGCGGCGAAGGCCTCCGGATCGCCGCTCAGCAGGAGGGTTCCCTCGGGGCGGCCGATGGTCGCGACGGGGGTGAGGATCGCGGCGTCGAGGAGCCGGTAGCCGCGCTCCCCAGCCTCGGCGGCGCCCGCCCGGGCGTCGTCCGGCGCGATCGAGGTGGCGTTGACGACGGTCCGGCCGTGCAGCGCGGCCCCGGCGGCGTCCAGCACGGCCCGCGCGGCCGCCCGGTCACGTACGCACAGCAGCACCAGCGGGGCGTCCGCCACGGCCTCGGCGGCGCTCGCGGCCGTGCGTGCGCCCAGCGCGACGGGTTCGGCGTCCCGGCCCGGCGTGCGGTTCCAGACCGTGACCGGATGCCCGGCGGCCAGCAGTGCCGCGGCCAGCGCGCGGCCCATCGGGCCCAGGCCGAGTACGGCAACAGCGGTGCGAGCAGGGGTGGTTGGGGAAGATCCTCGGTTCGGCATGCCGGTTACGCTAGAGCTTCACGCCGACGGCAGAGTCAAGCCGGAAGCCGACCACCGGAGGTGCCGCGATGCGGATCGGAGAACTCGCCCGGCGCACCGGCGCCACCCCGCGCGCCCTGCGCTACTACGAGGAACAGGGCCTGCTCACCCCCGAGCGCCGCCCCAGCGGCTACCGCGAGTACGGCGAGCGGGACGTGGACACCGTCCACGGCATCCGCACCCTCCTCGCGGCTGGACTGAACAGCGCCGCCGTTGCCGAGATCCTCCCCGGCCTGCCCCGCCCGGGCCACCGTCGCCCCGGGCCCACCTGCCCGGAACTGCTGGCCGGCCTCGCCCGGGAACGCGAGCGCATCACCCGGCAGATGGACGAACTCGC
>NZ_JAFLNG010001181.1 GCF_017427025.1 Streptomyces sp. FH025 | reverse complement strand
TGATGTCGGCGTGGCCCGCGTGCTGGGCGGTCTCGGCGAGGATGTGCAGCAGCACCCGGCGGGCCGACCACTCGGTGTCCGCCTCGAACCAGGGGGCCTTCGGCAGCGGCTGGCTGGCGTTCAGGTCGGGCAGGGTGGCCACCAACTCATCGGTGCGGCGCGCCACTTCGGCGTAAGCGGCGAGGACGCCGGCCAGCGTCTCGCCGGGCAGCAGCCGGAACTCGTCGGCGCGGCGGGCGAAGTCCTCCTCGGTCCAGGCCGTGAAGTCGGGCATCGCGGAGGGGCCCTCCACGATGAAGTCCACCCACAGCCGCTCGCCCCTGGTCATGTGCTTGATCAGGCCGCCCAGGCACAGCTCGCCGGCGGTGGTCCGCAGGCCGGCCTGTTCGTCGGTGAGGTCGCGGGTGGTGAAGCGCAGGAAGTGCCGCTGCTTCTCCAGGGCCGCCAGGAGGTCGGCGCGCTCGCCGGTGAGGGCGGGGGTTTCGGTGATGGTGGTCGTGGTGGTCATGGTTCTCGCCTTTCGTTCGGGTTCCCGTCTCCGGGTTCCTGCTCCCTCGGACAAGAACCACGCTATGGGCCATTGCGGCCACTTTCCGTCCTGAATTCCGACGAGAATGGCGGGCATGGCGAACACCAGCACCCGTACGCTGCGACTGCTCTCGTTGCTCCAGACCCACCGCTACTGGCCCGGCGAGGAGCTCGCCGAGCGGCTCGGAGTCTCCGCCCGCACCCTGCGCCGCGACATCGACCGGCTGCGCGAACTCGGCTACCCCGTCGAGGCCCAGCGCGGGGTCGACGGCGGCTACCAGCTGGCGGCGGGCGCGGCGCTCCCGCCGCTGGTCATCGACGACGAGGAGGCGGTCGCCCTCGCGGTGGGCCTGCAAGCGGCCGCGGAGAGCCCGGTGGAGGGCGTCGCCGAGGGCTCCGTCCGGGTGCTCGCCAAGGTCGTGCAGGTGATGCCGGCCCGGCTGCGCCGCCGGGTCGAGGCGCTGCGCGCGATGACCGTTCCCGTTGACTGGGGTGCCTCGGCCGGCGCGGGCGTCGACCCGGACGCCCTCACCGTGGTCGCCCTCGCCTGCCGAGACGCCGAACGACTGCACTTCTCGTACACCGCGGCGTCCGGGCGGAGCACCGAGCGGCACGTCGAGCCGCACCGGTTGGTCTGCCTCGGCCGGCGCTGGTACCTGGTCGCGTACGACCTCGACCGGGCCGA
>NZ_JAFLNG010001180.1 GCF_017427025.1 Streptomyces sp. FH025 | reverse complement strand
CCCTCCAGGAAGCCGACCAGGCGGGGGCCGGTCCGCGGGTCGGTGTGCAGTACCACCGCGCAGGAGCGGCCGCCGAGTTCGGCGGAGGCGGCGGCCTCGATCTCCTCCAGCTCGATCCGGTGGCCGCGCAGCTTGACCTGGTTGTCGGAGCGGCCGAGGAAGCGCAGCCGCCCCCGGGTGTCGCGGTAGCCGCGGTCGCCGGTGCGGTAGACCCGGGCGCCGCCGAGCGCGGGGACGGTGACGAAGCGGGCGGCGGTCGGCTCCGGCAGGCCGACGTACCCTTCGGCCAGCAGCGGTCCGCTGACGGCGAGTTCGCCGACGCAGCCGTACGGGAGCGGGCGCAGCGCCTGGTCCAGGACGTGGATGCGCACGCCGTCGAGTTCGGTGCCGAGCGGGATCTCGCCGTCCTCGGCGACGTCGTCCTCGGTGACGTGGTGGACGGTGGAGGTGACGGTGGCCTCGGTGACGCCGTAGGCGTTGAGCACGGTGGTGGCCTCGGTGAGGCCGGCCAGGGCCCGGGCGGGCAGCCGCTCGCCGCCGAGGACCAGCAGCCGGGGCGTCCAGCGGCCGTCGCGCAGCGCCTCGCGCAGGTCCTCCCGGACGGCGAGCAGGTAGCTGGTGGGCAGGTTGGCGACGGTCACGCCGCGGGCGGCGAGGACGGCGACCAGCTCGGGCCCGGTGGGCACCTCGCGCTGCGGCACCACCAGGGCGGCGCCGGCGGCGAGGGCGGGCAGCACCTCCTCCAGGGCCACGTCGAAGGACGGCCGGGCGAACAGCAGCACCCGGTCGGCGGAGGTGAGTTCGTAGCGCGCGGCGATCGCGGCGACGTACCCGGCGAGGGCCTCGCGGCCGACCAGCACGGGCTTGGGCACGCCGGTGGAGCCGGAGGTGTGGATGATGTAGGCGGCGCCGTCGCCCAAGGCGGCGGCGGGCTCGGCCTTGGGGAAGGCGGGGCCGTCCAGCAGCGCCGGGGTGAAGCCCTCGGCGGGCAGCGCGAGCGCGCTCTGCCGGGTGGCGAGGACGAGGGCGGGGGCGAGCCGCTCCAGCAGCAGGCCGAGCCGGGCCGCCGGGTCCTCGGTGGACAGCGGCGCGTAGACGGCGCCGTGGCGCAGGCAGGCGAGCAGGGCGACGACGCTGTCCGTGCCGCGCGGCAGCACGGCGGCCACCGGCTGGCCGGGCGTGACTCCGGAGACTCGCAGCCGTTCGACCAACGCGTTGACGCGGCGGTCCAGTTCGCC
>NZ_JAFLNG010000118.1 GCF_017427025.1 Streptomyces sp. FH025 | reverse complement strand
GGCACGGTGGTGGGCGGCGGTGGAAGCCTCGGCGCTCTCCCGCTCCCGCGGTACGCCGCGTGCGGGTCGCCGGTCGCCCGGCGGTCCACGCGCCACGAGGCCGAGGGTACGGGCCGCGGAGCTCCGTCGGACACCCCCGCCACCTCGAACGGGCCCGGAGGACGACGGGGCGCGCGCCGGGCGGCGGCGCCGGAGCGAGGGCGGGTTGACGGCGGTCCGCCCGGACGGCCGGGCAGGAGCGGTGCACCGCGCGGGGCCCTCGTGACCGGGCGCCGTCGTCGCCCCTGCCGCCCGTACCCGACGTGGTTTGACGGTCTGTGAGCAGCTGCGGCCGGGTGCTGCTCACCCGGCCGAAACGCCGGATCCGGCCGGGGGCGGTCGCTGTTCGCGCCCCGGGCCGGTCCGTCCCGCAGTCGTTCGGAGGATCAGCCCCAGCGGTCGTCGTCGTGCCGCACGCCAGGGGCTTCGGCGCCGGCCGGCCCGTCGCCGACGGCCCTGGCGTGCAGGTCCGCACCGAGGCCGAGGTGGTCGCCGGGGAGACCCGGCTGCAGCAGGCTGATGCCCCATCGGTCGTCGCTGACGTTGGTGATGGCGGCATCGGATGTCGACGTGTGGCCGAACGCGAGCAGAGCCGCGACACCCACGGTGAGCAGCGCGCCCTTGGCAGCCCCCGGAAGTCTGCTGATCGAGGCCTTCATCCCATCCCCAAGCGGTCGGATCAGTCGGAGAACTCCGGCAAGCAACGCCCCCCGGCCAGTCGGCTTGCCCTGAGGACCCACTCTGCCCGTCGGAGATCACAAGTCCGAGTGGATCTCGATGGCGTAAAGTTGCATGGCAGGAACTTCGCACTCCAACGGGGGCTTCTGAGTGTTCGGACACCCACAGTTTCAGACCGGATTCACCGAACTCGACGATCTGAGTGCGAGCGCCTATGGACACGCCGTCCAATTAGGGTGTTTCGACCGGGCCGCCATCATCTCGGTACTGAAGCTGGACGAACCCGAGGTCGACCGCATCGAGCAGGTCCTGCTGCGGATGCGTCTGCTGCAGCCCAGGCCCGGTGACCCGAGCGTCCTGGTCCCGGTCAGTCCGGACGTGGCCGCCGCCGACCTGGTCGGACCGACGGAGCATCAGATCCGTGACCTCATGCAGGCGGTCACCGACGTGCGCGGCAAGTTGCTGTCGCTCACGCCGCTGTACTTCGAGGGCCGTCGACTGCGCAACCGGTTCGAGGCCTTCGACGTGATCACCGACGTCGACGCGATCCAGAACGTGCTCAACCGTCTGGGGCAGACCTGCCGCAAGGAGGTGCTCACCGTCCAGCCCGGCGGTGCCCGCCCTTCCTCGCTGCTGCCGGCCGCGCGGAAGTCCGCCGAGGGCATGCTGGAGCGCGGGGTGCGGATGCACACCATCTACCAGCACACCGCCCGCGGGGACCTCGCCACCAAGGCGTACGTCCGCGACGTCACCGCGCTGGGCGCGGAGATCCGCACCGCGGACGAGGTGATCGACCGGATGCTGATCTACGACCGCGAGACGGTGTTCCTGCCGGTGCGCACGTGCGAGGGCGGGGAGTCGGCGGGGGCCGCCATCGTCCGCGAGCCGACCCTGGTGGCCTTCCTGTGCGCGGTGTTCCAGCACCTGTGGGACAGCGCGACCCCGTTCGCCTGCGACACCCCGAAGGCCACGCCGGCCACCGACGAGCTCAAGCAGTCGATCCTCCGGCTGATGGCCCAGGGCTACAAGGACGAGATGGTGGCACGCCGCCTCGGCATGTCGGTGCGCACCTGTCGGCGTCACATATCGGAGATAACCGAGGAGTTGGAGGCGACCAGCCGCTTCCAGGCCGGGTACAACGTGGCGATGGCGGGCCTGCTCGGGAAGGGACCGGCGGCCTCGGCCGCCGAGTGGCAACAGCCCTCTCCGCCGCGGCCGTAGAACTGAGCGGGCGTCAGGGCACGATCTGCCCTGACGCCCGCTCTCCGGCGGTCGGGTCCGGTTCCTCACCGACCGACCGCGGGAACGTCTCCGGGCTGTCGAGTCCGCGTACGACTCGCCGCCGGATTCTCCCGCCTTCCGCCGCCCGGGAACGGAAGGCGGAATTCCGAACGCATTTCCGGCCGGCGTCCGACCCGTACACGGAATCACTCGCATGTTCCTCGACGCCCGAATCGAACTCACGGTCCAGGAATCGGTGGGGATAGACCCACCGCACCTGGGGCGTAACGGGGTGGCCACACGGGGTGGGAAGACCGTAAGTTCTCAAACCCGGCCGACACCGGCGCTCGCCGGCATACATGCGAAAGGACGACCATGTCCGTGGTGATCGACGTGCGGAATCTGTGCAAGGCGTTCGGCGGAATCGTGGCGGTCGACGATGTGTCCTTCACGGTCGAGGAAGGGGAGATCTTCGGGATTCTCGGGCCCCGCGGCGCGGGCAAGACCACGATCGTGGAATGCCTCGAAGGGCTGCGGGACCGGGACGACGGCCGGATCGAGGTGCTCGGCCACGATCCCCGGTCGGAGCGGTCCGGGATCACCCGACAACTCGACGCCCGGCTGCGGAACGGCCGGGCGTCCGACCGTGCCTGGGTCGCGGAGGCACTGCCGCTCTACAGCTCCTTCTACCGCGATCCCGCCGACTGGCGACGGCTCATGGACGCGCTCGGGCGCGGCACCGGGCCCGGAGGCCGGCCCGCGGACGACGGGCCGGACGGCCGGCCGGACGAGCAGCTCGAGGCCGCCCTGGCCGCGGCCGGAAACCCGCAGGTGGCGGTGTTCGACGAGCTGACCACCGGGCTGGACCGGTGGGACCGCGAGGCCACCTGGGACCTGATCGAGACCGTCCGCGCCGGCGGCGTCACCATCCTGCTGGTCACCGAGCACTGGGAGGAGGCCGAGCGGCTGTGCGACCGGATCGCCCTGATGGACAAGGGCCGCCTCACCCTCACCGACACCCCGGCCAGGCTGCTCGAACGCGTCCGGAGCGGGCAGCGGATCCAGTTCGGCCCCTCCGCGCCCTTCGACCACGGCCTCCTGGCGCGCCTTCCCGGCATCACCGGCGTCAACCGCCAGGGCGACCACGTCGTGGTGACCGGCGACGACGACGCGCTGGGCGAGGTCACCGCCCTGCTGGCGGACCTCCGCGTCACGCCCGAGGACCTGCGCGTCGACCAGGCCGCGCTCGACGCGTTCCTCGCGCTGATCAGCAAGCGCGCCGCCTCCTGAATCCGGGTGCCCTATTCCGGGTTCACGATCCGGGCCCGCCGGTTCAGCTCCTGGGCGAATTCCTCCCAGATCTGCGAGTTCTGACGGGAAAGCTGAATGATCAGCTCGATGCAGTGCGAGGGCACGGACGCACAGATGTCCGTCATCTCCCGCGCGCCCAGCACGTTCTCCTTGAACATTCGCAGCAGCCGCCGGCCCAGCTCGCTCTGGCGCAGCGACGGATCGCGCATGAGCTTCTCCAGGGTGACGGTCGACGGCGGCTCCTCGACCAGCGGGGCCGGAGCCGGATCGCTCTCCTTCCGGGACTCCGCCGCCGCGCCCGGGGCGTTCCGCGGACACGGGAGGGGCCCCTCGCCGCGCTCCAGCCGCCGTCGCACGTCGAGCGCGGTCGCGGGCGAGACGCCGGCCGACCTCGCCACCTGGCGCAGCGAGGCCTCGGGATTCTCCCGGATCAGCTCCGCCACCCGCAGCCGCCCCGTCGCCCCGTTCAGCGGACGGACCTTGCCGTCCCGCCCGACCCGGAAGTTCGACGGCGGCACCGCGTCGGACGAACGGCGCAGCTCCGCGACGGCCCTGGCGCCCAGGCCGGTCGACTTCGCGACGGCACGGTCCGACATGGTGGGGTGCGACTTGAGGATGCGCAGCGCGGCCGCGGTGCGGTCGGCCTGCGACAGCGGCAGTCCGTGCTCGACGTTCGCCTCGACCGCCCTGAGGAAGGCCTCCTCGCGGCTGCCGTCGAAGAACCTGACGTCGATCGTCTTCCGGCCCTTGAGGGAGGCGGCCATCAGACGGTGGATCCCGTCGATCACCCGCATCGTCCGCCGGTCGACCAGGATCGGCGGCAGCGGGATTTCGAGGGCCGCCAGCCGCAGGACGTGGACCTTGTCCTCGCCCTCCAGCCGCGGCGAATCCCCGGGCAGGATGTCCATGATGGGAACCGGGACGATTTCCGGCTCGCCGTCCCAGCCCCCATCAATTACTATCGGCATTACGCTCCGGGCTAGCAGGCCCATACTGCACCCCCATGGCAATCCGGCGATTCAATCGCAGCAGCGAGACAGAAAACCGGTCAATTGCTGGTCCGATTGTTCTCGAATTAACTCGAATTAACTCGAATCACACGCTAGCAGCCCCTGCTGCGCCCCGGAACCCGCCGCCAGGGGACTTAGGGGTCCCCTTACGCGACATAAGGGACCCCTGTCCGGCCGGCCCTCGCCCCGGGGCGCCGCACCCCGGTCGACCAGCGCGTTCACACCCTCCGCCGTCTCGGCGGACGTCACTCCACGCCGATCGGCTACGCCTCCTCGTCGGCCTGCTCCTCGGCCGGCGCCTGCGGCACGGCCGGGACGCTGAGGCCGGGAACGGTGAGGTCCGGAACCGTCCTCACGGACTCGAGGGCCGACTCGATCGCCTCGGCCAGGGAGGGCGAGACCTCGTCGTCGAAGTCGATCCTCGTGACCGCGACCTCCGCATCGGTCGGAAGCGCGTCGGTCGAGAAGACCGCGCCCTCGAAGCCCTCGCGCAGGACCGCCGACTCCTCGTCGGTGATCTCCCGGCTGAGGACCAGGGAGAACTTGTGCCCCATGTACGTCACCTCTCAATGTCGCCGCGTATTTCGGAAAAAAACCGGGATCATCGGGACAACGCAACAGGCAGCCACGTTCCCTCGCTCCAATAGATACCAGCCGGGCCGTCCGCCCGGTCACCGTTCAACTGCCCTGTTCCCCACAGTTGAGCGGAGAAGCGCGGGCGGCGGCCCTTGCTATGTTCGGAGTTCGATTTGACGATCCGGTGTGACTACCTTCTGGAGTGGCATGTCTCGGCCTTCGCCCGGAGATGAACTGTGGTGCCGACGTTTTCACCCTGCCGACAGTCCGGCCGCTCGGCTGGTGTGCCTCCCGCACGCGGGCGGTTCGGCGTCCTTCTACCTTCCGGTCTCGGCGGCGCTCGGCCCCGGTGTCGACGTCCTCGCCATCCAGTACCCCGGCCGGCAGGACCGTCGGATGGAACAGCCCGTCGACGACCTGACGACCCTCGTCGACCGCCTCTACGAGGTGCTCCGGCGACAGCCGGAACTCCCGCTCACCTTCCTCGGCCACAGCATGGGAGCCGTCATCGGCTTCGAGCTGACCCGCCGCTTCGAAGCCGACGGACTCGCCCCGGTGCGGCTGTTCGCCTCCGGCCGCCGCGCGCCCTCGACGTTCCGGCAGGAGAACACCTTCCGCAGTGACGACGCGATCCTTGCCGAGGTGCGCCGACTGAGCGGCACCGCTTCGGCCCTGCTCGGGGACGAGGAGATGATGCGGGCGGCGCTGCCCGCGCTGCGGGCCGACTACACGGCGATCGAGGCGTACCGCTGCGAGCCCGAGGCCACCGTGGACTGCCCGATCACCGTGCTGACCGGCGACAACGACCCCAAGACGACCCTCGACGAGGCGAAGGCCTGGGCCGTCCACACGACGGCGCCGCTCGACCTCCGGGTGTTCGCCGGTGGGCACTTCTTCATCAGCGAGCGGAGCAAGGACGTGATGGCGGTCCTCGTCGAGCACTTCCGGCAGGAGCGCGCCCGGACCGCCGGCTGACGGTCCGCCCGAGCCAGGGAGGCGCCGGCGCCGCCTCCCGCCCCCGACGGCCCCGCGACGGCCCAGCGAGTCTGGGCGGTCGCGGGGCCGTTGCCGTCCGCGCGTGGGTGGAACGCCGAGGCCGTGCACCGCCCGGATCCCGGACGGTGCACGGCCTCGGCGTGCGGTCGCTCAGTGTTCGAACGCGCGCGTCACTCGGCCACGTAGGTGCTGTGGGTCCACACGTAGACCCGCAGCTCGCGGCCGTCGACGAGAGTGGTCTCGGAACTGTCCTCGAAGTGCACGTTGCGGTTGCCGAGCGGGACCGTCACCTTGGCCGCGCCGACGTCCGCCACGTGGCGCAGCCGTTCCGAACCGGTGATCGCCGAGGCGCCGGTGAGGAACACGTTGGGTGCACCGTTCTCGTTCATGCTCGCCCTCACTTCTCTGGGGGGTCGGGGTTCCTGCCCTGCTCCGGCTCTCTGCTGCTCCTCGACCTGCTCGCCGGCCTTGCGCGCGATCGTAACGAAAACAATGTCCGTACGGAGCAACGCAGTTGAACAGCGCGAACAGCGATTTCGGGGCGTCGGCCCAGGAGTGGGCCTAGACCCACCCGTCCGTGCGGACAGACCCATGTCGGGCCGACCGGCGGATCCGTACCGTCGTAGACACAACGACACGGAGGAGAAGGAACCATGGCCAACACCGACGGCATCACCGGCACCACCGCGCAGCTCGGCAGCTCCCGCGTCCAGGACGCTTTCGGCAACGTGACGAAGTGCATCA
The DNA here is from genome assembly GCF_017427025.1 of Streptomyces sp. FH025. GTDB lineage: Bacteria > Actinomycetota > Actinomycetes > Streptomycetales > Streptomycetaceae > Kitasatospora. The sequence continues at coordinate 8,549 of NZ_JAFLNG010000118.1, read as the reverse complement.
CGCTCTTCGGCGCGATCGGCGCGATCGTCCTCGGCACGGTCGCCGTGATGGCGTTCACCGGCCACGAGGCCAGCCCGTTCATGTGGATCCGGGGGTCGATCCTGTTCCTGGCCACCTTCCTGCTCCACCGGTTCGCCGCCCGCGCCGCCCAGGGCGAGTACAAGGCCTTCGACCGGCTGCGCACCGTGGCCACCATCCTGCCGATCGCGATCATCGCCGTGGACCTGATCCCCGGCCTCTGCCCGGCCTGGTACGCCGTGGTCCAGGGCCTGTCCGCCCTCGCCCTGATCGGCGTCGCGGTCATCACCCGCGGCTCCGCGCTGAGCGCCGCCTTCCCCGCTCCCGGCAAGAAGTGACGCCCCGGGGACCAGCTCCACGCTTCTGATGGCCGGACCGCTCTCGGTGTCCGGCCATCCGTCGTCCCGCGCGGCTTCCGGCCCAGGTCCCGGCTGACACAATGATCATCCCTGCGAAAGGAAGTGGCCGATGAGGAGAGATCAGGGGACCGGTCCCCTGCGGTGGGGCGCGGAGATCGGACTCGGGCTGTACCGGTCCGCCGTGCTGACCGCACTCACCTGCGTGATGGCCCTGGTCGCCGTTCCCGTCGGGGTGGGGGGATCCGCGCTGGCCTACTCCTGGTCCGACGGGCTGTCCGCCCCCTTCGCCGTCAGCGCGCTGGCGACCCTCGGGGAGACCCTGATGGTGATCCTCTGGGTCGCCGTGTCCCTGTGGGTGGTGCACCCGCTGACCAGCCGGGCGCTCGCCAAGGCCGCGCGCCGGTGCGCGGCGGCCTGGCTCGGCCTGGACCTCCAGGTGACCTACCGCCAGGTCCCGCCGGTCACCAGGATGGCCACCGGCTTCTGGTGGGACGGCCACGAGTACCACAAGTCCGAGCGGGAGGCCCGTCGGCGGGCCAGGATGCAGGCCCGTTTCCACGACCCCCAGCTGCACTGGGACGGCCTGTGGGCCCTGGTCGCCACGGTCACCGTGCTGCCGGTCGCGGCCCTGCCCCTGCTCGCGGTCGGCTACGGCTGCTACATGGCGCTGACGCCCGAGGTCACCGGCTACGGCATCGCCGTGGTCGTGGCCGGTCTGGCCGGCGCCCCCTTCGCGTGGCGGATCCTGCTCCCCGTGGGCCGCCGGTTCCTCGGGCCGGTCCCCAGCACCCGGCTCGGGCGGCGGGTGGAGGAACTGGAGGCCATCCGCGCCGACCTGACCCACACCCAGGCCGTCGAGCTGGAGCGCATCGAGCGGGGCCTGCACGACGGGGCCCAGGCCCGGCTGGTGGCCATGGGGATGTCGATGGGCGCCGCCGAGCGGCTCGTCGACACCAACCCCGAGGCCGCGAAGGCGATCCTCGCCGAGGCCCGTGCGACCTCGGTCACCGCGCTCGCCGAACTGCGCTCGCTCGTCCGCGGCATCAACCCGCCCGTCCTCGCCGAGCGCGGCCTGGTCGACGCCCTGCGGGCCCTCGCCCTCGACTCCTCCGTGTCGGTCGACGTCTTCAGCCAGGTGCCCTCGCGGCCCGAACGCCCGCTGGAGTCGGCCGTCTACTTCTCCGTCGCCGAACTGCTGGCGAACGTGGCCAAGCACTCCCGTGCCGAACGGGTGAAGGTGGAGCTCACGTACGCGGCACGAACGCTCACTGCTACCGTGAGCGACGACGGAATCGGCGGAGCCGCCGCATCCACAGGCTCCGGGCTGAGCGGCATCGAACGCCGCATGGCCGCCTTCGGTGGACGCCTGGAGATCGACAGCCCGGCCGGAGGACCCACTCACATCACCGTGGCGGTACCGTGCGAATTGTCGTAGCCGAAGACCTGTTCCTGCTCCGCGACGGGCTGGTGCGCCTCGTCGAGGCGTACGGCCACACCGTCGTCGCGGCCGTCGACTCGGGGCCGGCCGCGCTCACCGCCCTGGTCGACCTCCGGCCGGACGCGGCGATCGTGGACGTCCGGCTGCCGCCCACCTTCTCCGACGAGGGACTCCAGGCCGCGCTCTCCGCGCGCCGGGCCGTCCCCGGCCTGCCGGTGCTGATCCTCTCCCAGCACGTGGAGCAGCTGTACGCGCGCGAGCTGCTCGCGGACGGGCACGGTGGCATCGGCTACCAGCTGAAGGACCGCGTCCTGGACGCCGACCAGTTCATGGACGCCGTCCAGCGCGTCGCCGACGGCGGCACCGCGCTCGATCCCACGGTCGTCGCCAAGCTGCTGGGCCGGCCCAAGCGGGCCGACCCCCTCGCCACCCTCACCGAGCGGGAGCGCTCGGTCCTCGCGCTGATGGCCGAGGGACTCTCCAACACGGCGATCGCGAACCAGCTGTTCCTCAGCGAAGGCTCCATCAGCAAGTACACGACCACGATCTTCTCGAAGCTCGGGCTGGCCAACGACGACGACACCAACCGCAGGGTCCGGGCCGTCCTCGCCTACCTCGGCGCCGACGAGCAGGACGAGCAGTGAGAGCCGCCCGGGTCACGGCGGCACCCTGAAGGCCCTGCGGGACGTCCCGCAGGGCCTTCGCGCGGATCGGGCCCCGGCCCGTCAGCCGGCCGCTGCCGCGTCCCCCGTCCGGCGCGCCGCCTCCCGGGCGACGACGGCCAGCGCCCGCGGGGTGCGGCGCTCGAACACCTCCGCGAGGCTGATCGACACTCCGCTGCTGTTCTGGAACTCCTGCATCGCGAGCGCGGCGAGCATGGAGTTCCCGCCGGAGGCGAAGAAGTCCGCGTCGGCGTCGAGGCCCTCGTCCCGCAGGATGGTCCGCCACAGCCCGGTCAGCTCGGCCGTCAGGTCGTCCAGGTCCGGGCACTGCGCGCGGTCCGGACGGTCCGAGTGGTCCGCGTGGCCCTGGTGGTCCGCGTGGCCCCGGTGGTCCGCTCCCGGCCGGACCGCGGCCTTGCGCCGGGCTTCCACCATCCGCTGCAGTGCGGGGTAGTCGACCTTCCCGCTGCCGTTGAGCGGCATGGCGTCGACCGTCACCAGGTCCCCGGGCAGCATGGACCGGGACAGCCGGGCGCGGGCGTGGGCCCAGACGCCCGCCGTGTCGATCGGGCCGTCGGCCGGCTCCAGACAGCCGATGAGCACGGCGTCCGCGCTCGGGTCGCCGACCATGATCACCGCGGCGCCGCCGACCTCGGGGTGGGCCAGCAGGGTCTCCTCGATCTCGCCGAGTTCGATCCGGTTGCCGCGCAGCTTGACCTGACGGTCGCTCCGGCCGAACAGGTCGATCAGGCCGTCCGCGCGCCAGCAGGCCACGTCGCCGGTCCGGTAGAACCGGCCGTACTCGGGGTGTTCGCCGAAGCGCTGCGCGTTGAGGTCCGGACGGCCGTGGTAGCCGATCGCCACACCGACGCCCGAGATGCAGAGCTCGCCGCGGACACCGACCGGCAGATCGCGGCCGTGCCCGTCGACCACGTGGACCTTGGTGTTGCGGATCGGGCTGCCCACGTCGAGGCGGCCCTGCGGTTCCTCCACGAGGACGCGCGACGTCGACCAGATGGTCGTCTCGGTCGGTCCGTACGCGTGGTGCAGCACGCAGCCCGCGGCGACCAGCCGCTGGGCCAGGGACAGCGGCACCGGCTCCCCGCCCACGATGACGCCCCGGCCGCGCAGGCAGTCCGCCACCCGGTCGATGACGAGCCGCCAGGTGGTCGGCGTCGCCTGGACGAACCGCGCCCCGTGCTCCTCGATCAACTCCCGCAGGAGCCGGCCGTCGCTGCGCGCCTGGTCGGGGGCGGCCACCAGGCGGCCACCCGTGACCATCGGCACGAACAGTTCGAGGCCGGAGATGTCGAACGCGAACGTCGTCGTCCACAGCGTCGTGTCGCCGGCCGCCGCACCGAACTGCTCGGCGAAGTGCGCCACCGCATTGCCCAGGGCCGCGTGGTCGATCAGGGTCCCCTTGGGCCGGCCGGTCGAGCCCGAGGTGTACATCAGGTACGCGCAGGCCTTCGGGTCCACGGTCACGGCACCGGCACCGGCGTCGGCGTCGGCCGTCCCCGGCTCCGGGGCCTGCTCGACCGGCGGCACGGCCAGTACGAGCGGGCCGTCCTCGGCGACGTACGCCAGGCCGCCGACCGTGTCCGCCGTCGCCACGAGCACCCGCGCGGCCGAGTCGGAGAGCTGGTAGCGGATCCGCTCCTCGGGGTGGGCGGTGTCGACGGGCAGGTACGCCGCGCCCGCCAGCCACGCCCCGAGGACGGCCGCGACCAGCTCGGGCCCGCGCGGCAGGGCCACCGCCACCACGTCGCCGGTGCCGACACCGGCGTCCCGGAGCAGGGCGCGCACGGCGTGGGCCGCGTTCCAGAGCCGCCGGTAGCCGACCGTACGGCCGCCCTCGACGACGGCCACGGCATCGGGCGAGCGCAGGACCTGCGCGTGGACGGCTTCGAGCACCGAGGCGGGCTCGACCGGCCGGGTGGTGTCGTTCGCCGCCCCGACGATCTCGTGGTCCCGCTCGCTCCACCGTTCGACCTCGGCGACCGCACGGTCCGGGTCGTCCGCGAACGAGTTCAACACCGCCTCGAACCGCGCCAACAGCAGTTCCGCGTGGGCCTGTTCGAAGAGCTCGGTCCGGTAGACGGCGTGCAGCACCACCGCGTCGTCCGTCGAGGTGGCGCGGAGCCGGAGGTCGAACTTGCCGAAGCCGCTCGGGGCCGGGAGCGGCGTGGCCGCCAGCCCGCCGAGGGTGAACGCGGCAAGGCCGCCCCCGTTCCGGTGCTCGAACACGTGCCGGAACGGCAGGGACCGCCGGCCCGAGCGTGCCGCGGGCATCAGGTCCGCCTGCGCGTCCACGGCCACGTCGGCGTGCGCCACCGCCGCGTCCAGCCGCTCGCGGCTGCGCAGCACCAGATCGCGGACGCTCTCCCGCCGGTCCAGCCGCAGTCGCAGCGGCACGTGGTTGACGTGGTACCCGATCGCGCGGTCGGCGTTCTCCGGCCGGACGTCGACCGGGAAGCCGACCAGCAGGTCCGGCCCGGCGCCGGAGGCCTCCAGCAGCACGTAGTAGGCGGCCAGCAGGACCGCCGACTCCGGGACGCCGAGGTCCGCGGCGAGACGGCGGACCCCGGCCACCGTCCGGGGCCGCAGGGCGTGGTCGAGCCGCGCCGCCGCGAGCGTCGGCCGGTCCGGCTCGGGCTCGGTGCAGGACAGCTCCATGGTGTCGGTGGTCGCGCCCGCCAGCTCCTCGCGCCAGTACGCGAGGCTCTCCCGGCTCGGGGCGGGCCCGGCTGCGCCGTTCGCCGCACCGTCGTCGGTGGCGACGTCGGCGTCGGGGTCGGCGTCGGGGTCGGCGTCGTCACGGGTGCCCTCGTACGCGGACGCCAGCTCCTCCAGGAAGACGGGGGCGGACTCCTCGTCGAAGACCAGGTGGTGCGCCGTGACGCAGAGGACGTCCGTGTCCGGCGAGCGGAAGAGCACCGCCCGCAGCATCGGACCGCCGTCCAGGGCGAACGGCACCGCCGTCACCGACGCGAGGTCGGCCTCGGTGGGCTCGCCCACCGTCACCACCTGCACCAGGTTCAGCCGGAACTCCCCCGGGCCGACCACCCGTTTGGTCAGCCGGGCCCCCTCTCCGCGGTAGACCGTGCGCAGGGCCGCGTGGCGCCGCAGCACCGCGCCCAGCGCGGCGTCGAGCCGCAGCGGGTCGAGCCGGCCCGCGACGGCGAGCGCCACGGACAGGTTGTTCACGGGAGTGCCCGGCACCATCGACTCGAACAGCCACAGCGCTTCCTCCCGGGGGGAGACTCCCGCGTCGCCGCCCGGATCCGCCGGCTTGCGCCCTTCCGCGGAAATCATCACGTCGCTCCTCTACCAGTTACCAGTCCGTTGGGTCCGCCGGTGTTCCCGCTGCCGCCCGACCGCTCAGATCCCCAGCTCTTTCTCGATCAGGTCGAACATCTCGTCGTCCGTCGCCCCGATGATGTCCTCGTCCGAGGAGGTGTCCCTGTCGGTGGACGCACCGCCTGCGTCAGCCCCCCGGAACTCCTCCAGGAGGTGTTCGAGACGGCTCGTGATCTTGGCCTTCTGCCCGCCCCGCCGGACGATCGCCGTCAGCAGCGACCTGAGCCGGTCGAGTTCGTTCAGCACCGGCTCGTAGTCGATCTCCTGCTCGGCGATCCGGTCCCGGAGGTACCGGGCGAGCTCCACGGGAGTGGGGTAGTCGAAGACGACCGCCGCGGGCAGCCGCAGCCCGAGGGCGCCGGTGATCCGGTTGCGGAACTCCAGCGCGGTCAGCGAGTCGAAGCCGAGCTGACGGAAGTAGCGGGCGGCCTCGATGGACTCGGAGCCGGGCCGGTTGAGCACGAGGGCCGCCTGGCTCAGCACCAGGTTCAGGACCGCGTCCTCCAACTGCTCGGGCGGGAGCGCGGCCAGCTGGTTCAGCAGGTTCCTCCCGGCCTCCGGGCCGGAGCGTCCCGCCGTGCGCCGGCCGGGACGGACGAGTCCGGTCAGCAGCTCGGGGACCACGCTCCCGGGGCGCCGCAGGGTGGTGAGGTCCAGCTTCGCCGCCACCAGCAGGGGATCGGCGGCGCGGGCGGACGCGTCGAACAGGGCGAGCCCCTCGGAGGCGGGCAGCGGCTTCAGCCCCTGCCGGGCCATCCGCCGACGGTCGGCCTCGACGAGCTCGCCCGCCATCCCCTGCTCCCAGGGCCCCCACGCCAGCGACACACCGGGCAGGCCCAGGTGGCGACGGTGGGCGGCCAGGGCGTCCAGGAAGGTGTTGCCCGCCGCGTAGTTGGCCTGCCCCGGGGTGCCCCAGACACCGGCCACCGACGAGAACAGCGTGAAGGTGTCCAGCTCCAGGTGGCGGGTCAGCTCGTGCAGGTGCCAGGCGGCATCCACCTTCGGCCGCACCACCTGCTCGACCCGCTCGGAGGTGAGCGACCCGATGACGCCGTCGTCCAGCACACCCGCGGTGTGGACGACCCCGGTGAGCGGCACGCCGTCCAGGACACCCGCCAGCTGCCCGCGGTCGGCGGCGTCGCACGCCACCACCCGCACACCCGTCCCGGCCCCCGCCAACTCGGCGGCCAGGGCGGGCATGCCGGCCGCGGCCGCGCCGCGGCGCGAGACCAGCAGCAGCCGCTCCGCCCGCCCGGTCGCCGCCAGGTGCCGGGCGACCAGGCCGCCCAGCGCACCCGAGGCCCCGGTCACCAGGACACTGCCCGGGCGGGCGACGGCCGGTGCCCCGCCGTCGTCCGGGGCAGCCGCACGCGCCAGCCTCGGCACCCGCACGACCCCGTCGCGGACCGCGAACTCGCGCTCCTCCAGGGCCGTACCGGACACGACCAGGGGCCCGGAGCCGGCGAGCACCTCCACATCCGCCAGCACGACCCGTTCCGGATGCTCACCGGCCGCGGCACGCACCAGCCCGACGACGCCCGCGCTCTCCAACCGCACGTCCCCGTCGCGACCGGCGTCCACACCGCGCTCGGTCACCACCACCAGCCGCGATCCGTCGAGTGCGCCTGCCGACAGGCAGCCGCGGACCGCGCTCAGCATCCCCAGCACCGCGGCCCGGGCCGCCGCCGGGACGTCCGCGGAGTCTCCGCCGTCGGTGCCGGGGAGCCCGGTTCCGGGAGCCGCCTCGGAGGCGGTGCCGGGGACGCAGCAGACGAGCACGACCTCGGGCACCGCGGCACCCGCCTCCACCGCCGCGACCAGCTCCGGCACGTCCGCGTACGCCACGGCACCGGGCACGGCCAGTCCGCCGTCGTCGCCGAGCACCGCCCACGGACGAGCCGTTTCCCCGGCCGCCTCCTGCGCCTCGACCGGCACCCAGTCCACCCGGAAGAGCCCGTCACGGACCACCCCCGCAGCCCGGTCCAGAGCACCCTCGGCCAGCGGTCCGAACACCACCGATCCCACCGAGGCGACCGGCCGGCCGCCCTCGTCGGCCAGGGCCACCGACACGCCCTCACCCGAGGCCGACGGCGCCACCCGCACGCGCGTCACCAGCGCGCCCGACGCGTGGACCCGCACGTCACCCCACCCGAAGGGCAGGAACGGACCCTCGCCGTCTGCCTGTTCCAGCCCGACGGGATGCAACGCCGCGTCCAGCAGCACGGGGTGCACCCCGAACCCGGACACCTCGGTCCCACCGGCCAGCGCCACCTCCGCGAACACCTCGTCGCCGCGCCGCCACGCCGTCCGTACCGCGCGGAACGCCGGCCCGTACGCGTGCCCGACGACCGCCAGCCGCTCGTACATCACGTCCACGTCGACCGGCTCGGCCCCCGTCGGCGGCCACTGCACCGCCCACGTCTCCGTGCTCGCGTCGGCGCCACCGTCCGTGTCGTCCGGGGCCAGGGTGCCGGACGCATGCCGCACCCACTCCCCCTCGGCCGCCCGTGCGAACAGCGCGACCTCCCGCAGCCCTGCGGGGTCGGCCTCCCCGACGGCCACCTGGATCCGCACTGCGCCGCGCTCGGGCAGCACCAACGGCAACTCGACGGTCAGTTCCTCGACCCGGCCGCAGCCGGCCTCGTCACCGGCCCGCACCACGATGTCGACCAGCGCCGAGGCGGGAACCACCGCCCTACCGGTCACCGGCGA
>NZ_JAFLNG010001179.1 GCF_017427025.1 Streptomyces sp. FH025 | reverse complement strand
CCCACGCCCGGCTCGGCACCCTCCTCCTGGTGCGGGTGCGCCCGTACCAGGAGGAGACCGTCCGGCACCTGGTGGTCCACCTGCCCACCGGCAAGGTCACCAGGATCGACGCGCTCGGCCAGTCCTGCCTGCGGCTGCCCGCCGACCAGGGCGTGGCCTTCCCCGGCGGCTGCCACCTCGCCGACGGCACCGTGCGCACCTTCGACCAGCCGGTGGACGGCCTGCTGTACGAGCGCACCGTCCTGTCGCCCAACGGCGAGGACGTGCTGTACGAGTTCCGCTCCCCCGCCGACGGGCGCGCGCTGCTCCAGCCGTACAACAGCGTCCGCCAGGAGGCCGCCGCCCCGCTCGCCTGCCAGGGCTACGCGCTGCTCGACGACGGCACCTTGATCGCCCTGCGCCCGGCCGAGGACGGCCCCACCCGGCTGCACCCCGTCCAGCTGTGGCGGAGCCCGTTCACCAGCGAGCGCCACGCCGCCGAACAGCCGCCCGGCAGCGGCCCGTTGGCCAGGATCGGCAACGCCGACCTGGTCCGCGGCCTGGCCGACTGCCTCGCCCTCGCCCGGCTCGCCGCCGCCGGGGCCGACACCCCGGCCGGCCACCGGGCCGTCCTCACCGCCTGCACCCGCACCGCCGACCGCCACCACTGGCTCGGCCAGAGCGGCCTCGGCGACCTCGCCGAGCCGCTCGCCGAGATCCGCGACACCGCCCGGCAGGTCATCGCCGAGTACGAGGCGATCGCCCAGCTCACCGCGCACGCCGCCGCCCGGACCGACGAGACCGCCGACCACGTCGAGGGCCTGCTGCGCACCGCCCGCGGCGAGACGCTGGCCGACGCCGCCGAGTGGGTCGAGCGGCTCGCCGGGCTGCGCCGCGCCCAGGGCCGGGTGGAGGCCCTGCGCGAGCTGCCCCGGGCGGACCGCGAACGGATCGACGCGCTCGCCGAGCACCTCGCCCAGGGGCTGGCCGAGGCCGCCGACCGGGCCGTGGTCCAGCTCGCCGAGCCCGCCGCCTTCGAGCCGCACCGGCGCCGGGCGGGCGAGCTGGCCGAGCACTGCGCCGCCATCGCGACCGCCGCCGAGGCCGAGCCGCTGTCCGCCCGACTGGCCGAGCAGAGCGAGGCGTTGCAGACCGTCTCGGAGCTGGTCGGCACCCTCGACCTGGCCGATGCCACCACCCGCACCGCCATCCTGGACCGGCTCGCCGACGTGCTCGGGCTGCTCAACCGCGCCCGCGCCG
>NZ_JAFLNG010001178.1 GCF_017427025.1 Streptomyces sp. FH025 | reverse complement strand
ACAGCGCGAAACGGGCAGGGCGAACCGGAACGGGGCGGGCGATGGCCAGCGGCAGCAACGGGAACGGCGACGGCACGGGCTTCTTCACATCGGTGGCGGACACCGCCGACCGGCTGGCCGCGACCGGCTACCTCGCCTCCACCGCCGTCGCCACCACCGTCTTCCTCGCCGACCGGCTCGGCAAGCCGCTGCTGGTCGAGGGCCCCGCCGGGGTCGGGAAGACCGAACTCGCCAAGGCCGTCGCCGAGCTGGGGCAGGCCCGGCTGGTACGGCTCCAGTGCTACGAGGGCATCGACGAGGCCCGCGCCCTCTACGAGTGGAACCACGCCAAGCAGCTGCTGCGGATCACCGCCGGCCGCGACGAGGGCTGGGACCAGGCCCGCACCGACATCTTCGGCGAGGAGTTCCTGCTCACCCGCCCGCTGCTCACCGCCATCCGCGGCGAGGAGCCGACGGTGCTGCTGATCGACGAGATGGACAAGGCCGACGTCGAGGTGGAGGCGCTGCTGCTGGAGGTGCTCAGCGACTTCCAGGTCACCGTCCCCGAGCTCGGCACCATCACCGCGAGCCGCCGGCCCTTCGTGCTGCTCACCTCCAACGCCACCCGCGAACTCTCCGAGGCGCTGCGCCGCCGCTGCCTCTTCCTCCACCTCGACTACCCGGACGCCGAGTTGGAGCGCCGGATCGTCCGCCTCAAGGTGCCCGGCCTGGACGACACCCTGGCCGCCTCGCTGGTCCGGGTGGTCGGCGCGCTGCGCGTGATGGAGCTGCGCAAGGCGCCGTCCGTCGCCGAGACCATCGACTGGGCCCGTACCCTGCTCGCCCTCGGCGCCGACACCCTGGACGACACCGTCGTCCGGGACACCCTCGGGGTGATCCTCAAGCACCAGGACGACGTCCGCAAGGCCGCCCAGAAGCTCACCCTCGCATGACCACGGCGGGCCCGACCGACACCGCCGCCCGGCTGACCGGCCTGGTCCGCGCCCTGCGCGGGCACGGCCTGCGGATCGGCCCGGCCGAGACGGTGGACGCGGCGGCCGTCGTCGACGTGCTCGGCCTCGCCGACCGCGAGCAGCTGCGGGCCGGCGTGGCCGCCGCCGTGCTGCGCTCGGAGGGCCAACGGGCGGTCTTCGACGCGACGTTCGACCTCTTCTTCCCGCTCGGCGTCGGCACCCCGGAGGCCGTCCGGGCCGACCCTCCCCCGACCCCGGAGGACCCGGAGCCGCCGCGCTACGGCCGCCCCGAC
>NZ_JAFLNG010001177.1 GCF_017427025.1 Streptomyces sp. FH025 | reverse complement strand
GCTTCCCCGGCAGCCGCCCGGTGGTGCACAGCCTGCCGCCGCGCGACCCGGCCTTCACCGGCCGGGGCCGACTGCTCGACGGCCTCCGGGACGGTTTCACGACTCCCGCCCGGGCCCGCTCCGTCCAGGTGCTGTACGGCATGGGAGGGGTCGGCAAGTCGCAGACCGCCGCCGAGTACGCCCACCGCTTCGCGGCCGCGTACGACGTCGTGTGGTGGATCCGGGCGGAGGAGCCGGGCGGCGTCCCGCAGCAACTCGCCGACCTCGCCGCCGAACTGGGGCTGCCCGCCGACCGGGACGTCCAGCGGGCCGCCGCCGGCCTGCTGCACCACCTCGACCGGGGGCAGCCGCACGGGCGCTGGCTGCTGGTCTACGACAACGCCGAGGACCCGGACCGCCTGACCCCCTGGCTGCCCGAGGGGACGGCCGACGGGCACGTGCTGGTGACCTCGCGCAACCGGCGCTGGGCGCGGCACCCCGGCCGCGTGGAGGTCGAGGTGTTCGACCGGGCCGAGAGCGTCCGGCTGATGCGGCAGTTCAACCCCGCGATGCGGCACGCCGAGGCCGACCGCATCGCCGAACTGCTCGGAGACCTCCCGCTCGCCGTCGGCCAGGCCGCGCGCTGGCTGCAGGAGACGCCCATGCCGCCCGCCACGTACCTGCACATGCTGGGCGAGGCGCTCACCGAGGTCCTGGACCGGCCCGTTCCCGGTGAGTACTCCACCGCCACCGCCGCCACCGCCCGGATCGCGGGCGCCGACCTGCGCCGCATCAACGCCCCGGCGATGCGGCTGCTGGAGCTGTGCGGCTTCCTCGGGCCGGACGCCATCCCCGTCGAGCTGTTCTACGGCGGACCGGCCGTCCGGGCGATCAGGCCGCCGCAGGGCGAGGACGAGCGGATGGCGATCGGGGAGATCCTGCGGACCGTCAACCAGTACGGCCTCGTCCGCTACGACGCGGAGGGCGGCGGGACGCTCGGGGTGCACCGGATCGTCCAGGCGCTGCTGCGGGACCAGGTCGCCGAGGCCGACCGGCCGGCCGTCCGGGCCGCCGTGCACGGCGCACTGGCGCTGACCGGCTCCGGCGATCCGGACCGGTCGGAGGACTGGCCCCGGTTCGCGGCGCTGCTGCCGCACCTGGGGCCGTCCGGGGCGGTGGAGAGCGCCGATCCGCAGGTGCGGCGGTGGATCACCGCCTCGGTCCGCTACCTGCGCCAACGGGGGCTGCTGGAGGCCGCCCGCGAGCT
>NZ_JAFLNG010001176.1 GCF_017427025.1 Streptomyces sp. FH025 | reverse complement strand
CCGCGCTGCACCAGCGCCGCCAGGGCCGAGGTCTCGTCCGGCACCGGCACCCAGACGTTCAGCCCGCTCTCCCCGTGCGCCTCGATCCCACGCGCCGCCAGCTCCCGCAGCAGCCCGTCCCGCCGCGCCCGGTACACGGCGGCCACCCGCCCGACCGGCGCCGCGTCGCCGCGCCACAGCTCGACGACGGCGCGCTGCAGCAGGTGGCTGACCCACCCGGCGCCCAGCCGCAGCCGCCCGGACACCCGCCCGATCGTCTCCTCGTCGCCGACCGCCACCGACAGCCGCAGGTCCGGCCCGTACGCCTTGGCGGCCGAGCGCACCACCGCCCAGTGCCGCGAACCGGCGCCGACCAGCGGGTGGTACGGCTGGTCCACCATGCCGTGCCCGTGGTCGTCCTCGATCACCAGCACCCCGGGGTGCTCGGCCAGGACGGCCCGCAGAGCCTCCGCCCGCCGGGCGGTGACCGCCGCGCCGGTCGGGTTCTGCGCCCGGCTGGTCACCACCACCGCACGGGCGCCCTCCGCCAGCGCCGCGGCCAGCGCGTCCGGCAGTGGCCCCTCGTCGTCCAGCCTGACCGGCAGCGGCCGCAGCCCCATGGCGGGCAGCAGGTCGAGCAGGCTGCCCCAGCCCGGGTCCTCGACCGCGACGGCGTCGCCGGGGCGCAGCCAGGCGCCGAGGATGCGCTCGACGGTGTCCAGCGAGCCGGAGGCGACGGCGATCGGGCCGCCGGGCAGCCCGTCGGCCTCGAAGGAGGCGCGGGCGAGCGCGAGCAGCCCGGGGTCGGCGTCGGCGTGCCCGTACAGCACCGGTTCGGCCCGGGCGGCCTCGGCGGCGGCCGCGAGGGCCGGACCGAGGTCGGGCAGCAGGGCCGGGTCGGGGTTGCCGGTGGACAGGTCGCGGGCGTACGGGGGCACCGGGACGCGGATCTGGTCCCGGGGGGTGAGCGCCGGCCTGGGGAGGATCCGACTGCCCTTGCGGCCGGCCGTCTCGATCACGCCGCGGTCGCGCAGCAGCCGGTAGGCGGCGGCCGCGGTGTTGGGGTTGACGCCGAGTTCGGCGGCGAGGTCGCGCAGCGGGGGCAGCGGCGTCCCGGGGGCGAGCCTCCCGCTGCTCACGCCCTGCTCGATGTGGGCCGCGATTTCGCTGGCGCGTCGCCCTTTCAGCGGATAGTCTCCTAGCACAAAGCAAATTATGCACTAGTACATAGAGGTTGTCATGTCGAACGCCGCGGACACCCCCACGACG
>NZ_JAFLNG010001175.1 GCF_017427025.1 Streptomyces sp. FH025 | reverse complement strand
CACCTTCGGCGTCGCGCTCACCACCGGTCCCCTCGCAGGCCTGACCGCCCGCGCCGTCGTCGTCCTCGACGAGAACGACACCGTCCTGCACACCGAGCTGGTCGGCGAGATCGCCGACGAGCCCGACTACGAGGCCGCCCTCGCCGCCCTCAACTAGCGGTGATGTGAGCCGGGGGGCGTCTCCCGAACACCCCGGGAGACGCCCCCCGGCCCTGCCGTCGCCCACAAGTCCGCTACGGCCCACCGGAATTCCTCGCGCCCGCCAGACTTCCCTGGCATGATCGCGGCTGCGTCCCGCCACGTACCCGGGCTGCGCATGAGCAGCCGGGACGGGTAGGGACGCGAGTGGAGCAGTGGACCGTACGAACACCGGGTGGTGACGATGCCTGAGGACGCCCGACCCGTCAACGAGTGGATATCCGGCCCGCAGAACCTGCGGAAGCCGTCGCGGAGGTGGCGCGGTGTCGTCAAGGCACTCTGGATCATCTTGCGGGTGCTGATCGTCGCGGCCGGGCTCGCCGTCACCGTCCTCGGCTTCGCCCGGTTCACCGACGCCTACGACGAGGTGGGTGAGTACCGCGCCACCCCGCTCTGCGCCACGCCGGCCGCCAAGCCGGGTGCGGACTGCGTGACGCGGGAGAGCGGCCGGGTGACGAGGAAGTCGGTGGACCGGAGCAGCGACGACACCACCTACAACCTGACCGTGGCCCGGGAGACGGCACCTGCCCAGACCTTCGAGGTCGGCTACGCGTTCTACGACGACGTCGACATCGACACCACGGTGGATCTGAAGGTCCTGCGGGGCAGGGTGGTCAACCTCAGCTACCACGGGCACCTCGCCAAGAACCCGAACATTCCGTGGGCCGACATCCTCACGTTCAGCGCACTGCTCGCCGCCGGCATGGCGGTGGCGATCTGCGGCATCGTCAGCTGGAAGGAGCCCGCCTGGGCGGTCGCACTCGGCCTGGCCGTCCCGGTCTGGATCCCCACCGTGATATTCGGCGGCATCCTGACCGACGTGCAGTGGGGGTTCACCCTCAGCCTCGTACTCGGCATCATCTGCTGGCTGGTCGCGGCCCTCATCAGCACCGTCTTCTCCATGGCCTCCGAAGGGTTCTGACGGGTGCCGAGGAGTTCCGGTGGCTCCTGGGGCGCCCGGGGTGCCGAGTGATTGTCAGGTCACGACCAAAGGAAGTAGCCTCCCACCACACCACCCACCGGGAGGACACCACCCGTGCACATCCGCACCAGGACCGCA
>NZ_JAFLNG010001174.1 GCF_017427025.1 Streptomyces sp. FH025 | reverse complement strand
GCCGCGTTCGTCTGCGCGGCCTGCGGACTCGTCTACGAGCTCGAACTCGTGGCGCTCGGCGACTACCTGCTCGGGGACACCGTCACCCAGACCTCGGTCGTGCTCTCCGTCATGGTGTTTGCGATGGGGCTCGGCTCACTGCTCGCCAAGCGGTTCACCAGCCGGCCCGCGACCGCCTTCGCCGTCGTCGAGTGCGCCCTCGCGCTCACCGGCGGGCTCTCCGTCCTCGCCCTGTACTCCTGCTGGGCCTGGATCGGCGGCTACCAGGCCGCGATGGTCGGCCTCACCTGCCTGATCGGCATCCTGATCGGCGCCGAGATCCCCCTGCTGATGACCCTCATCCAACGGATCCGGCGCGAGGACGCCGGCCGCGCCGTCGCCGACCTGTTCGCCGCCGACTACGTGGGCGCGCTGATCGGCGGCCTCGCCTTCCCCTTCCTCATCCTCCCCTGCCTCGGTCCCGGCGACGGCGCGCTGCTCACCGGGGCGGTCAACGCCGTCGCCGGGGCCGCCGTGGTGCTCTGGCTGTTCCGCGAGGAACCGGCCCCCCGGATACGACGGCTGCTCTGGGGCGGCTGCCTGGCCGTCCTCTCCCTGCTCGCGGCCGCCGCCGCCGGCTCCGACGCGATCGAACGCGCCGCCCGGCACGCCCTGTACGGCGACCAGGTCCGCCACGCCACCCGCGGCCGGCACCAGGAGATCGTGCTCACCGGCCCCGCCGAGGGCCCGCTCAGGCTCTACCTCGACGGCCGGCTCGCGGTCTGCGGGCCCGACGAGTACCGCGGCAACGAGGCCCTCGTCCACCCCGCCATGGCCGCCGGACCGGACACCCGGGTGCTGCTGCTCGGCGGCGGCGACGGACTCGCCCTGAGGGAGGTCCTGCGGCACCGCGGGGTGCGCTCCGTCCGGCTGGTCGACGCCGACCCCGCGCTCCCCCTGCTCGCCCGCACCGACCCCGGGCTGGCCGACCTCACCGGGCACTCCCTGGACGACCCCCGGGTCCGCACCACGGCCGCCGACCCGATGGCCTGGCTGCGGGGCGCGCCCGACGAGGAGTACGACGTGGTGGTCGCCGACCTGCCCGCGCCCTCGGACGGCGGACCGGTCAAATTCCACTCCCAGGAGTTCTACGGCCTCGCCACCCGGTTGCTGGCCCCCGGCGGCCGGATCGCCGTCCGGGCCGGCGGGGACGTGGAGGGCCTCTGGCGGATCGACTCCGGCCTGCGGGCGGCAGGGCTGCGGACCACCCCGTACGCCG
>NZ_JAFLNG010001173.1 GCF_017427025.1 Streptomyces sp. FH025 | reverse complement strand
GCCCTGGGACCAGGGCCCTGGGCGGGGGATGATTCCGTGGGCCCCGCTGGGAGTGTGCGGGGGTTGACGAAGGTGGAGCCGCGAGATGGCGACCAAGGCGGAGGGTGCCGAGGCTTCGGCGCCGGTCCGGGTGTTCCTGCTGGACGACCACGAGGTGGTGCGTCGCGGGGTGTACGACCTGCTGGACGGTGAGCCGGACCTGGAGGTGGTCGGCGAGGCCGCGACGGCCGAGCAGGCCCTGGTCCGGGTGCCGGCGCTGCGGCCCGACGTGGCGGTGCTGGACGTCCGGCTGGCCGACGGCGACGGCGTGTCGGTCTGCCGTGAGCTGCGGTCGCGGATGCCCGGGCTGGCCTGTCTGATGCTGACCTCCTTCGACGACGAGGAGGCGCTGCTGGACGCCGTGATGGCGGGCGCCGCCGGCTACGTGCTGAAGCAGATCAGCGGCACCGACCTGGTCGCGGCCGTCCGCACCGTCGCCTCCGGCCGTTCGATGCTCGACCCCGGTGCGGCGACCCGGCTGCTGAACCGGCTGCGCAACGACGCCGAGCCCGCCCAGCCGGTGACCGCCGGGCCCGGGCTGACCGCGCGCGAGCAGGAGGTGCTGGCGCTGATCGGGGAGGGCCTGACCAACCGGCAGATCGGCGAGCGGCTCTACCTCGCCGAGAAGACGGTGAAGAACCACGTCTCCCGGCTGCTCGCCAAGCTCGGCGTGGAGCGCCGGGTGCAGGCGGCGCTGATCGCCACCGAACTGCGGCAGGCCGCCGCCGCCCAGCCGTCCTCGCTGCGCTCGGGCCGGGGCTGACGGCTCGGATTCGGCCCTCGACGGTTGACCGTACACGGCCGATGGTTCGGGGACGGACGGCCCGTCCGTCCCGGGCCTGACGGCGGGACCATCGGCCCTCGCGACCGGGCCCGGGGCCGAGCGAACATCGCTCGCATGAACCGCGATCACGTTCCGTACGAACTACCCGGCCAGCGCACCTCGTCCGACCTGCCCGAGCTCGACCGGGAGCGGGCCCTGGAACTGCTGGCCCGGGCCCCGGTCGGGCGAGTGGTCTACACCACCGGCGCCCTTCCGGCGGTCCAGCCGGTGCCCTTCCGGCTGGTCCCGGGGGCGGACGGCGGGGTGCTGCTCTCGGCGCCCGTCGGCTCCGAACTGGCCCGGGCGGCGGAGGGCGCGGTGATCGCCTTCGAGGCCGACGACGTGAACGGCGCGGACGGCTCCGGCTGGTACGTCACCGTCCTCGGCCGGGCCCAGGTC
>NZ_JAFLNG010001172.1 GCF_017427025.1 Streptomyces sp. FH025 | reverse complement strand
TCGGTGCGCTCGCGGGTGTCGGGCTCGCCGACGACCATCTTGATGACGTTGCGGAAGGCGGCGCCGGAGTCGTGCTCGGCCAGGGGGTCGATGACCAGGAGCGTCGGGGTGCCGTCGGGGGCGGTGCCGGCGCCCATCGCGCGGCGGATGTTGCGGAGGATCCGCACGCCGCTCTCCGAGCTCCAGTCGTGGAGGACGTTCTTGAGGATGTAGAGGTCGCCGCCCTCGGGGACCTCGTGGAGGATGTCGGCGGGCCGGAAGGCGAGCCGCTCGACGAGGTCCTGGTCGCCGGAGGCGCGGAGGTCGGCTTCGGCCCGTCGGCAGGTGTCCGGGCGGTCCACGCAGACGCCCTTGAGGTGCGGGTGGGCCTTGAGGATGGCCTTGAGGAGGGTGCCGTTGCCGCCGCCGACGTCGATCACGGTGCGGACGTTCTCGAACGGGACGTGCTCGGCCAGCACCGCGCCGATCGGACGGGCCCAGTCCTGCATCGCGAGGTCGAAGATCCGGGCGGTCTCGGGGTCCTTGTCCAGGTACTCGTAGAGCGGGACGCCGAACACGTGGGGCATGACCGAGGTGCCGGTCCGCACGGCCTCGGTGAGCCCGCCGGCGGCGGCCTGGGCGTACAGGCCGCAGAGCAGCGCGGTCAGGTGGCGGATCGACTCCGGGTGGTCGGTCCGGAGCTGCTCGGACTGCGGCGAGTTGGCGTAGCGGCCGTCCTCGTCCTTCGTGAAGACCCCCAGCGCCGTCAGGGCCGTCATGAGGGAGACGAGCGCGTCGCGGTCCGCCCCGACGGCCTCGGCCAGCTCCTCGGGCGTGGCCGGGCCGTTCGCGAGGGCGTCGGCGATGCCCAGGCGCGCCGCCGCGCCGACCGTGGCGGACGTGAAGGATCCCATGACCAGACCCAGCAGCGATGTTCCCATGGCCCCGTTCACTTCCTAAGCTTCGATGGCGGGTTGCGGACGACGGTCCTTCCGGCAGACGGTAACGGGGGCCGGTGCCCCGCGTCGCGTCGTTCAACTGCACTGCGAGGCCCGGTGAGTTCGTGGGCCCCCGGTCGACCCGGTGGTGCTCCGGGGCCCCGTCCGGACGCGAAGGGCCGCCAGTTGAACGGCGCCGGATGTCCCGCTTGCGGTGGGGGATCGACACGGTGTCATGTACCGTTTGGACGTGACTCTCCCAGAGGAAGATCAGGCTGGAGACATGACGGATGACAGGTCGTCGGGCGGTCACAGCGTCGGGGAGGTGCCCACGGGGGACATCAG
>NZ_JAFLNG010001171.1 GCF_017427025.1 Streptomyces sp. FH025 | reverse complement strand
CGGCGTCGGTCGGCGGCGGGGGTGTGGCGCGCAGGCTGTCGCGCAGCGCGGTGTAGTGCGCGTACTCGGTGGCGGCCGCGGCGTTGATGCCGTCGGCGTCGCGCAGGGCGAGGGCGCGCAGCTGGCCGGCGGTGAGCGCGCCGGGGGCGCGGAGGGCGGTGAGGACGGTGCGGTCGCGCAGGGCTTCGCCGAGGAGGCGCTCGTACTCCGGGCGGTCCTCGGCGTGCAGCGGCGGGGGGTTGGACATGGGGACCCCGTTCATGCGGACCCCGACCGGCGTCGATCACGCGGCAGGCGCGGTCGGGGTGGGCGCGGAGGCTGGCCGCCGGACGGACGGCCGGGTGTGGTGTGCCTCATGGTAGGGGCGGGTGCGGCCGCGCTGACAGTCGGTTTCCGGAATTTCGCGCCCCGGGCCGCGCGCGTGCGACGGCCCGAGCGCCGGGAACAACTGTTCTGCTGGTGCGGTCAGTTGACGGGCAGCCGGGCGACCAGCAGCCGCCCTTCCATGGTGACCCCGCCGTCCATGGCCACCGCGAGGTCGTCCGCGTACACGTACGGGCCGGGGATGTGCGGCGGCTGGCCGTCGTCGTTGTGCACCGCGCCGGTGAGGTACGGGATCGGGCTGTGCCCGTGCACGATCCGGGTGCCGCCGTAGGTGTCGAGCAGCTCGTGGACGGCCATCGGCCCGGCGTCGCCGCGGAAGGCGAAGCGCTTGGTGAAGCGGCGGAAGCAGTCCCACCACTCGTCCACGGTGCCGTCGGAGAGCAGGCTGTGCACGGCGTCGTTGACGTCCGGGATGGAGTCGCCGTACTCCAGGTACGCGGTGGTGTCGGAGTGCAGCAGCAGGTGCTCGTCCTCCAGCGCGATGGCGGGCAGCCGGGAGAGCCAGCTGATGTGGTGCGCCTCCAGCCGGTCCAGGTCGTTCTGCTGGCCGCCGTTGAGCCGCCAGGCGGCGAGGAAGGAGGCGGTGCCGGCGGTGGACTGGACGGGTTCGTCGCCGTACTTGGCTGCGCCGAGGAAGAGCAGTTCGTGATTGCCCATCAGGGCGCGGCAGTAGCCGCCGGCCGCGGCGGCCTCGGCGGCGAGCTGCATGACGAGGTCGATGACGCCGATGCCGTCGGGGCCGCGGTCGGTGAAGTCGCCGAGGAACCAGATCCGGGCGCGCCCGGCGGACCAGTGGCCGTCGGCGTCGATCAGGCCCTGCTGGTGCAGCGCGGCGCGCAGCTCCTCCAGGTAGCCGTGCACATCGCCGACGACGTACACCGGGCCGGG
>NZ_JAFLNG010001170.1 GCF_017427025.1 Streptomyces sp. FH025 | reverse complement strand
CTCGGCGGCGCGCTCGACGGCCGGCTCGACGACGGGCGCGGCGGAACCACCCGCCGGATCCGAGGAGGACGCCACCGCGACCGTCACCAGCGGCGCGCCCACGGCGATCTCCTCGCCCACCTCGCCGTACCGCGCGGTGACCACCCCGCCGTACGGGCAGGGCACCTCCACCACGGCCTTGGCGGTCTCCACCTCCACCACCGGCTGGTCGACCGCGACCACCTCGCCGACTTCGACCATCCAGCGCACCACCTCCGCCCCGGTGAGACCCTCACCGAGGTCGGGCAGCCGGAACTCCCGCACGACGGGCATCATCCTCGGTCCTCCCACTGGAGCCGGGCGACCGCGTCCAGGATCCGGTCCACCCCGGGCAGGTGGTGGTGCTCCAGCATCGGCGGCGGGTACGGGATGTCGAAGCCGGTGACCCGCAGCACGGGCGCGGCGAGGTGGTGGAAGCAGCGCTCGGTGACCCGCGCGGCGATCTCCGCGCCGGTGCCGCCGAAGCCGCTCGCCTCGTGCACCACCACGGCCCGGCCGAGCGAGCGCACCACCCGGCAGACCGTCTCGTCGTCGAAGGGCACCAGGGTGCGCAGGTCCAGCACCGCGAGGTCCCAGCCCTCGGCCTTCGCCGCCTCGGCCGCCTCCAGGCAGACCGGCAGCGAGGGGCCGTAGGTGATCAGCACGGCGGAGGTGCCGGTGCGTCGCAGCACGGCCCGCCCGATCGGCTCGACCGGCGCCGCCGGGTCGAACTCGGCCTTGCCCCAGTAGAGCCGCTTGGGCTCCAGGAAGACCACCGGGTCGTCGGAGGCGATCGAGGCGCGCAGCAGCCCGTACGCGTCGCCCACCGTGCCGGGGGTGACCACGTGCAGGCCGGGCGTGCTCGTGTAGTACGCCTCGGAGGCGTCGCTGTGGTGCTCGACGCCGCCGATGCCGCCGCCGTACGGGATGCGGACGGTGATCGGCAGCGGGAGCCGTCCGGCCGTGCGGTTGCGCATCTTGGCGACGTGCGAGAACAGCTGCTCCAGCGCCGGGTAGGCGAAGGCGTCGAACTGCATCTCGACCACCGGGCGCAGCCCGTACATCGCCATGCCGATCGCGGTGCCGAGGATGCCGGCCTCGGCGAGCGGGGTGTCCAGGCAGCGGTCCGGGCCGAACTCGGCGGTCAGCCCGTCGGTGATCCGGAAGACGCCGCCGAGCGCGCCGACGTCCTCGCCGAGCACGTGCACCGTCGGGTCCTCGCGCATGGCGTCCCGCAGCGCCGAGTTGAGCGCCTGCGCCAT
>NZ_JAFLNG010000117.1 GCF_017427025.1 Streptomyces sp. FH025 | reverse complement strand
GGAGCGGCTGCCCGAGGACTGGCCGGTCGCCGGCACCACGGGCTACGACGCGCTGCGCCGCATCGACGGCGTGCTCATCGACCACGCCGGCGCCTGCCGGCTCGCCGGGGCGTACGAGTCCTTCCTGCACGGCGGGCCCGTCCGCGACCTGTGTCGGGACCCCCACCCGGCGATCGCCGCCGCCCGGCGCGGCCGCTCCGACCTGACCGGGCCCGGCGGCGAACTGGCCGCCGAGGTCGAACGGCTGGTGCGGATCGCGCTGCGGATCGGCGCCGCCAGCCCCGAGCACGCCGACCACGCGCCCTGGCAGCTGCGCGCCGCGCTGCGCCGGCTGCTCGCCGACTACCCGGCGTACCGGCCGTACGTGCGCCCCGGCGAGCCCGTGCCGACCGCCTCGGAGCAGCAGCTGCGGGCCGCCCTGGACGGCTCCGACGACCCGACCGAGCGCCTGGTCGCCGCCCTGGCCCTCGGCGGGCTGGGCCGCGGCCCGGACCGGGACGAGTTCTGCGTGCGCTTCGCCCAGACCGCCGCCGCGGTGGCCGCCAAGGGCGTCGAGGACACCGCCTTCTACCGCTGGAACGCGCTGCCCGGCCTCAACGAGGTCGGCGGCGATCCGGCCCGGCCCGGGCTGCACCCGGCCGAGTTCCACGACTGGTGCCGGTACCTGGAGCGCGCCTGGCCGCACAGCATGACCGTGCTCTCCACCCACGACACCAAGCGCAGCGCCGACGCCCGGGCCCGGCTGGCCGTCCTCGCCGAGCAGCCCGACGCCTGGGCCGCCGAGGCCGCCGCCTGGTCCACCGCCGCGGGCCCCGGATTCGACCGGGACGCCGACTGGCTGCTCTGGCACACCCTCGTCGCCGCCTGGCCGATCACCCCGGACCGGCTGGTCGCCGCCCTGCTCAAGTCCGCCCGGGAGGCCAAGCTGCGCACCTCCTGGACCGCGCCCGACCTCCCCTACGAGCGGGCCCTGGAGGAGCGGGCCCGCTCCGTCTACGACAACCCCGGGCTGCTCCCCCGGATCGAGGGCATGGTGCACGCGCTCGCGCCGTACGCCCGCGCCAACACCCTGGCCGCCGCGCTGCTGCACCTGACCGTCCCGGGTGTGCCGGACCTCTACCAGGGCGGCGAGGAGCCGCTGTACACCCTGGTCGACCCGGACAACCGGGGCGTGGTGGACTTCGGCGCGCTCGCCGTCCGGCTCACCGACGCGGCCGCCCCGCGCACCGGCGACCTCGCCCGGGAGAAGCTGCACCTCACCGCCACCGCCCTGCACCTGCGCCGCTCCCGCCCGCTCGGCCGGTACCGGCCGCTGGCCGCCCCCGACCACCTGCTGGCCTTCGCCCGCGGCGAGGACGTGGTCACCGCCGTCACCCGGCTGCCGTACGGGCTGGAGCGGGCGGGCGGCTGGCGCGACACCGTGCTGGAGCTGCCGGCGGGCGGCCCCTGGACGGACGAGCTGACCCTGCGCGAGGTCCCCGCCGGGCCGGTGCCGGTGGCCCGGCTGCTGGCGGAGCTCCCGGTGGCACTGCTGACGAGGAGGGGCTGAGCATGCCGCGGTACGAGGTGTGGGCGCCGTACGCGACTTCTCGCGTCGCCGTCCGAGTCGACGGTTTCGACCACGAGTTGAGCCGCTGCCCCGAGCGGGACGGCTGGTGGGCCGGCGAGGCGCCGGAGGGCGACTACGCCTTCCGCCTCGACGGCGGCCCGCCGCTGCCCGACCCGCGCTCGCCCTGGCAGCCGCACGGCCCCGACGGCCCCAGCCGGGCGGTGGACCACGCGGCCTTCCGCTGGTCGCGGACCGGCTGGCGCGGCCGCGCCCTGCCCGGCTCGGTGCTCTACGAGCTGCACATCGGCACCTTCACCGCCCGCGGCACCTTCGACGCCGCCGCCGAACACCTGGACCACCTGGTCGAGTTGGGCGTGGACTTCGTCGAGCTGATGCCGGTCTGCCCGTTCCCCGGCAAGCACGGCTGGGGCTACGACGGGGTGTCGCCGTGGGCCGTCCACCAGCCGTACGGCGGGCCCGAGGGGCTCAAGCGCTTCGTGGACGCCGCGCACCGCAAGGGCCTCGGGGTGGTCCTGGACGTGGTGCACAACCACCTCGGCCCCTCCGGCAACCACCTGCCGTCCTACGGCCCGTACTTCACCGACCGGCACCACACCCCGTGGGGCTCGGCCGTCAACCTGGACGCGCCCGGATCGGACGAGGTGCGCGCCTACCTGATCGGCAGCGCGCTCGCCTGGCTGCGCGACTACCGGATCGACGGCCTGCGGCTGGACGCCGTGCACGCCCTCGCGGACGACCGGGCGGTCCACTTCCTGGAGGAACTCTCTTACCGGGTCGAGAAGTTGGCGGTGGCGACGAACCGGCCGCTGTTCCTGATCGCCGAGTCCGACCGCAACACCCCGCGCACCACCGCCGCCCGCGAGGCCGGCGGACAGGGCCTCACCGCCCAGTGGAGCGACGACTTCCATCACGCCCTGCACTGCGCGCTCACCGGTGAATCCCACGGCTACTACGAGGACTTCGCGCGCGAGCCGCTCGCCGCCGTGGCCAAGGCGCTGCGGCGCGGCTTCTTCCACGACGGCACCTGGTCCTCCTTCCGGGGGCGCAGCCACGGCCGGCCGTTCCCGGCTTCGGAAGGGGCTTCGGAAGGCCACCGGCTGCTCGGCTACCTCCAGACCCACGACCAGGTCGGCAACCGGGCGCTCGGCGACCGGATCTCCACCAGCCTGCCCACCGGTCGGCTCGCCTGCGGCGCCGCGCTGGTGCTCACCTCGCCGTTCACCCCGATGCTGTTCATGGGCGAGGAGTGGGGCGCCTCCACCCCCTGGCAGTACTTCACCGACCACACCGACCCCGACCTGGCCGAGGCCGTCCGGCAGGGCCGGCGGCGGGAGTTCGCCGAGCACGGCTGGGCCGCCGAGGCCGTGCCGGACCCGCAGGAGCCGGCCACCGTGCTGCGCTCCGTCCTCGACTGGACCGAACCGCGGCGCGCCCCGCACGCCGAACTCCTCGACTGGTACCGGACGTTGCTCCGGCTGCGGCGCGAACGGCCCGAGCTCTCCGACCCGGACCTGGGCGCGGTGCGGGTCGCGTACGACGAGGCGGCCGGCTGGCTGGTGGTGCACCGGGGGCCCTACCGGGTCGCGGTCAACCTCGGGCCGGGCGAGGCCGCGCTGCCGCTGGGGGCCGCCGGGCGCGAGGTGGTGGCGGCCTTCGGGGCGGCGGCGCTGGAGGGGGCGGCGGTGCGGCTGGCGGCGGACGCGGTGGCCGTGGTCGCCGTGGTCGCCGGGGTCGCCGGGGTCGCCGTGTAGCTCACCAGAGGAAGGTGCTGATCCGCTCCTTCAGCGAGGCCGCGTCCAGCCCGTACGCGGCCAGGTGCTCCGGGATCGAGCCGTAGTGCCGGTGCTCCTCGCGCGGCACGCCCAGGCCCAGCACCCGGTGCGAGCGGTCGGCGAGCGCCGCGTGCGCCTCGTTGGCGGAGGTGCCCGCCAGGTACGGCTCGACCAGCACCACGTCCGCCCGGTCACCGAGCGCCGCACGCAGCCCGGCACCGTCGAAGGGGCGCACCGTCGTCGCGTACAGCACGGTGACGTCCAGGCCCTCGGTGGCGGCCAGCACCGCGTCCAGCATCGGGCCGACGGCGAGCACCACGCCGCGCGAACCGGTGCGGACGGTCGTGAAGCGGCCCGGCTCGACCGCCACCGGGGCCGCGTTCTGGTGCGCCGAGAGCCGGACGTACACGTTGCGGTCGCCGTCCGCGTAGGCGTGGCGCAGCAGTTGCTCGGCCTCGTCCGGGTGGCCGGGGACGTGGACCGTCCAGTCCGGCAGGGTGTCCAGCAGGGCCACGTCACCCGGGGACATGTGGGTACGGCCACCGGCCGGCCAGTCGTACGAACCGGCGGCGCTCACCAGGACGGCGCCGACGCCCTGGTGGACCAGGTCCAACTTGACCTGCTCGAAGGGCCGTTCGATCAGGAAACTGGCGAAGGTGTGGGCGATCGGACGCATTCCGGTGAGCGCCAGGCCGCCGGCCGCGCCGATCAGCAGCTGTTCGCGGATGCCGACGTTGACCACCCGGTCGGGGTGGCGCTCCTGGGCCGGGGCGAAGGCGGCCGCGGTGATGTCGGCGAGCACCAGGGCCAGCCGGGGGTCCTCGTCCAGCAGGCGGCCGGTGACGTCGACGAAGCGGTCGCGCATGGTGTCCATCGGTGAAGTGCCTTTCGTTGCGGTCTGCTTGGCGTGCTGGGGGCGCTCGGGGGTGCTCAGGGCGCGCTGGGAGCGTACGGGGCGCGCCGGGGTGCTCAGTACTCCTTGGGCTCGACCCGGGCGACCACCACGTGCGGGCGGCCCGGGTGCTCCGCGGTGTAGGCGCGGTACAGCGCCTCGTGGTCGCGGCCGTCCACCGTCGCGCTCGACCACCCCTCGGCCGCGAAGCGCTGCGCGAGGCCGCCCTGCCAGCCGTGCGTGGCCGAGGAGTTGTCGATCACCACCACGTGCAGCCGGTCCAGCCCGTAGGCCCCGGCGAAGGCCACCGCCTCGGCGTTGGAGCCCTCGTCGAACTCCGCGTCGCCGACCAGCACCCACACCGCCGGATCCGCGAGCCCCTGCGCCCGCAGCCCGAGCGCGGTGCCGACGGCCAGCGGCAGGCCGTGCCCGAGCGAGCCGGAGCCGATCTCCACGCCGGGGACCAGCGTGCGGTCCGGGTGGTGGCCGAGCGGCGAGTCGTAGCCGCCGAAGCTCGGCAGGACGGCCGGGTCGATGAAGCCCTTGGCGGCCAGCACCGCGTAGTACGCCATCGGGCCGTGGCCCTTGGAGAGCAGGAACCGGTCACGGTCCTGCGCGTCGGCGGTGTCCGGGGCCACCCGCAGCACCCGGTCGTACAGCACCCAGAGCGCGTCCAGGGTGGAGGTGGCGGCGGGGCCGTGCTTCTCGTCGCCGGTCATCAGGCTCATCAGGGCGGGAAGGTCCTCGAAGCGGGTGCCGGTCGCGGTGTTGGCGGTCGCGTTCGTCGTCATGGCCACGATGGTGCAACTTAAAGCCGACTTGAGGTCAAGCGGCTACAGTGGGTGCCCATGACCGCGATACCCGACGGCGGCCGCACGCCCGGCCCGCGCACTACCGGCCCGCAGACTCCCGGCCCGCGCACCAGCGACCTGCTCAGCATCGGCCAGCTCTCCGCCCGCAGCGGGCTCGCCGCCTCGGCCCTGCGCTACTACGAGAGCCTCGGCCTCATCCACGCCACCCGCACCGGCGGCGGCCAGCGCCGCTACACCCGCGGCACGCTGCGCCGGATCGCCTTCGTCCGGGCCGCCCAGCGGGTCGGCCTCTCCCTGGACGAGGCCAAGGTCGCCCTCGACCGGCTGCCCGAGCGTCCCGCCCCCAGCGGCACCGAGTGGGACCAGGTCGCCTCGTCCTGGCAGAGCCGGATCGACGAACAGATCGCCGAACTCGAACGGCTCAAGGCCAAGCTCACCGGCTGCATCGGCTGCGGCTGCCTCTCGCTCACCCGCTGCGCCCTCTACAACGCCGAGGACCGCGCCGCCCAGGCCGGCCCCGGCGCCCGCTACCTGCTCACCCGCGACCCGGCCACCGGGCCCGAGCCGGTCCCCACGGCCGTCGGGGACGGTTGCGGCAGTCGGCCCGCCGAACACTGAAGGACCGGAAACCCCTTTGCTGCAAGGCCGTTGGTCTGCGTACCGTACGGCCATGCTGCCTGCGGTGGAGACGGACGCGCAGTGGGACGCGGTCGTCCCGGACGAGTCGGTGATGCGCCCCGGCGCCGAGGCGCTCTGCCGGCAACTGGGCGTCGGCGGCCTGCCGCTGGAGCGCTTCGCCGAAGGCTCCGTCCCCGTCTACGCGGTGGGCGACGCCCACGTACTCAAGCTGTTCCCGGCCCTCAGCGCCCGGGACGGCCGCATCGAGGAGCGCGTCCTCGGCGCGGTCGAGGGCGCGCTGCCGATCCCCACCCCGTCCGTCCGGGCGGCCGGCGAGTACGTCAACGGCTGGCGCTACGTCCTGATGTCCCGCCTCCACGGCGAGGGCCTCGCCCCCGCCTGGCCGCGCGTTCCCCGGCCCGACCGTGAGCGGATCGCCCACGGCTGCGGCGAGGCGCTCGCCGCCCTGCACGCCCTCGACGCGCGGCCGCTCGCCGACCTCCTCGGCCCCGGCGACTGGCCCGCCTTCCTGGCCGGTCAGCAGGCCGGCGCCGTCGACCGGCAGCGCCGGCGCGGCCTGTCCGAGGCCTGGCTGGAGCAGATCCCGGACTTCCTGGCCGCCGCGCCACTCCCCCGCAGCGCCCCGCAACTCTCCCTGCTGCACACCGAGTTCATGCGCGAGCACCTGATCGCCGATCCGGCCGCCGGCTGGCGCCTCACCGGTCTGATCGACTTCGAGCCCGCGATGATCGGCGACCCGGCCTACGACCTGGTCGCCGTCGGCCTCTTCACCACCCGCGCCGACCCCCGCCTGCTCGGCCGGCTGCTCACCGCCTACGGCCGCCCCTTCGACCCCCGCCTGCTGATGGCGTACACGCTGCTGCACGTGTACAGCGATCTGCCGTGGTATCTGCGGGAGTTGAAGCCTGTCGCGCGGACGCTGGACGCCCTGGCGGAGGAGTGGTTCGGGGTTTCCTAGGGCCTGGGGTCGGTGCGCAACAGGCTGTAGAAGACCATGTCTCGCCAGGCACCGTCGCGGAAGGTCACCGCCCGGTGCACGCCCTCGCGGGTGAAGCCGAGCTTCTCCAGGACGCGCTGCTCGGCGAGGTTGCCGGTCTCGGTGTCCGCTTCCACCCTCATCACCGGGGTGTGCGCGAACAGGTAGTCCACCAGGAGCCGTTGGGCCTCTGTGCCGATCCCCCGCCCGCGCGCCCCCGGGAGCAACTGCACGCCGATGCTCCAGTACCGTGCGGTCGGTCGCACATCCTTCCGGGTGGCGGCGACGAAGCCGAGGAACTCGCCGCCAACAGTGACCGCGAACACCCACTGCTCGTCGCTCAGCAGCCCGTGCTCGGCCCACCGGCGGCGGAACCGGTCAGGATCCCTCCAGCCGTACCACTGGAACTCGCCCATCGCCTCCGGGTCGTTCACCAGCTCGCTGAAGGCCGGGAGGTCGGCTTCGGCTATCGGGCGCAGGGATACCGTCTCTTCGCTCATTCGATCACCCTAGACACGGACGGGCCGCGTTCAACCGGATATCGACCGCGCGACCCGGAACCCCACGTCGTCGATCCGCAGGGTGGGGTGGCTGCGGCGGCGGACGGAGGCGCGGCAGCTCCAGTGCTCGTCGAACCAGCCGCCACCGCGCAGGACGCGGTAACTGCCGTACACCTCGGGGTCGTAGAGGTCCCAGCACCATTCCCACACGTTGCCGAGCAGGTCGTACAGCCCGAAGGCGTTGGGGAGCAGCTCGCCCACCTCGTGCGGGCGTTCCCGCGAGTTGCCGCGGTGCCAGGCGATCTCGTCCAGTTCGCCGTAGCGGGGCCCGTCCGTTCCGGCTCGGCAGGCGTGTTCCCACTCGGCTTCGGTGGGCAGCCGGTAGCCGTCGGCGTCGCGGTCCCAGGCGACCTCCTCGCCGTCCACGGCGTAGGCGGGCTTGAGACCTTCGCCGCGGGACAGCGAGTTGCAGTGGTGGACGGCGTCGAGCCAGGAGACGCTGTGCGCGGGCCGGCGGTCGCCCGCGAGGCCCTCGTACCGCTCGCGGGTGACCGGACAGGACGCCAGCAGGTACGGGGCCACCTCGACGCTCCAACTCCGCTGTGTACGGCGGTCGGAGAGCGTCACGCGGCCGGGCGGAACGGCGATCATTCCGGTGCTGGTGTCCATGATCGGCGATCCTACGATTCCCGCGCCGCCCGCGCGTCCCCTGGCACCCGTGCCCGGCGCGGCGCCAGGATGGTGCCCGACCACGCGGACGAGCGGGCGAAAGGCGGCAACGGCCATGGCGGGCACGACGGTCAGCACGGTGGTGGAGGCTCCGGCCGAGCGGGTGTGGGAGCTGATCGGGGACTTCCACGCCCTCGGCTCCTGGCACCCCGGCCTCCCGCCGAGCCGGCTCGGCAACGAACTGACGGGCAACACGATCGGCTCGGTGCGGTTGTTCGAGCTCGACGCCGGGGTGCTGCACGAGACCCTGGTCGCCTACGACGACGAGGCCCGCAGCTATACGTACAGCTTCCCCGACGGCACCTCCGGGATGGACCACTACCGGGCCACCCTGCGCGTCCTCCCGGTCACCGAGCTCGGCGCCAGTTTCGTGGAGTGGAGCGCGAGTTACGACGTCGAGGCCGAGCAGCGCGAGGCGACCGCCGACCGGCTGAACGGCGTCTTCACGGCGGGCCTGGCCGCCCTGCGCTCACACTTCGCGCGCTGACGGGCCTGGCGGGCGGTGCCTCCAAGCCCGTTCAGCGGGCGGTACCGATCAGATCCAGTTGGGCAGGCGCCCCTCGGCGTAGCGGGCGCCGAAGCCGCCGGTGGGCAGGATCTCGTGGATCGCTGCGAGGTCCGCCCCGTCGAGGCGCACGGAGGCGGCGGCCGTGTTCTCCTCGACCCGGCGCGGGCTGCGGGTGCCCGGGATCGGGACGATGTGCTCACCTCGGGCGAGCAGCCAGGCGAGGGCGGTCGAGCAGGTGCGCAGGGCCCAGGAGGCGGGCCACCTGGACCCGGCCTGGGATCCGCGCGACGTCATCACCTTCGTCAGCCAACTCGCCACCTCCTGGGCCGGGCAGCCGGACCTCGGCGCCGCCCTGCCGCCGAAGGAGCGCGTCGCGTACGTGGCCGAGCGGCGGGCGGCCATCGTCGCGGCGGTGCAGCGGATCTTCCCGGCGATGTGACTACCAGCTGCTCCGCGAGCTGAGCGGCGGTTCCCAGGTCAGTGCGTGGACGGTGATGAACCCCCAGCCGATCACCGTGACTGCCGCGAGCACCCACGCGACCACGGCCGCCCGCCGCCCACACTCCTGACCCCGGGCCCGCTGGAAACCGGCGATCAGTCCGGCGATCGCGGCGGTCGGCAGGGAGAGGAAGGCCAGGTAGAAGATCCACGCCTGGTCCAGCACCAGGAACAGAATCCCCACGAGCCCCAGCGGCACCGATATGGCAGCAATCCCCATACCGGCGGCCGCGCAGGCGACGCGGAAGCGGTTCCGGTGGCGGAAGAAGGCCGGTACGGCACAGGCGACCGCACAGACCAGCCCGAAGACGTACACGGCTGCCCCGTCGGGCCCGAGCGCCGCCACCATCGACACCACGGGGACCAGGAACACCACGATCCCCATCCCGGACAGCCACCGCGCACTCACCGGCACCACGACCATGCTTCCCCCTGCGCCCAGTTGTTTTGAACGCGTTCGAACCTAGCACGCAGGGGAAACGCCTATCGAGAGGATTCGCCCTCCGAGATGATCACGCGGGATCCCCATCGGGGTTCGCCCAGCTGATGCGCAACTCGCAGCTCCCGAAGGGGAGGAGGAAGAACGGGTTCGCGGCGAGGTGGCGGACGATGTCCCGCTCGGCGCACGGACCGGTGAGGGCGCGTTCGAGGACCTGGTGCTGCGGTCTGGGCATCGGGCGGAAGCAGATCGAGTTCCAGATGGATTCGAGGGCCTCGGGCGTGAGGGTGCGGGTGATCGGCGGTCTCACCCCGGGGATCTCCACGCGGACTTCGTGATCGGCTCTCACGCGGCCACCTCGCACCAGACGATCTTGCCGAGGGGGCGACGAGGGCAGCAACCCCAGCGCGCGGCAAGGGATTCGACGATTCGCAGACCGCGCCCGGCCTCGCCGTCGAGGCCGGGCGCGGCGAGGACGGGCCGACGGTCACCCCGGGCGTCGTGGACTTCGATACGGAGCCGGTCGGGGCTGACGTCAAGGGCGAGGTAGACGAGACGCCCGACCGGAGTGCCGTGCAGGACGGCGTTGGTGACGAGTTCGGAGGCGAGCAGGAGCCCGCAGTCGAGGAAGCGCTCGCCGTGGGGGGCGGAGGAGAGCAGGCCGGAGACCTGCCGACGGGCGATCGCGGAGGAGCGGCGGCTACGGGGGAGCCAGATGGTGGAGGAGTTTCGAGACATGGCGAAGTCACCTTCCATACACATGAGTGGAGAAGGCCGAGCAGCCGACGCGGCGGCCCGTACGGCATCCAGCACGAAGCGCCCATGAGGGTGCGCCACAGCCACACGCCATGCACGTCACACATAGCCAGCGCTCCGTTACTCACAGCATGGAGCATCGCCATGACAGATCGCAAGGCAAGTCGTCAAAATATGAAAACTTTCAGATCCGAGAGCAAGGTGGGTCCTCTAGGCTCTCTCTGGTGGTGGCGAACCGTCACCACTCGCATGCACACTGGTCCCTGAGCGTTCCGAAGGGGTTACGTAGATGGCAGTCGCAGTGCCAGCGGTGCGGTACCGGCGCATCGCCGCCGAGCTCAGGAGGCTTCGCGAGCTGAAGAACCTCTCGGCCGAGGAGGTTGTCGCCCAAGTCGACGGCGTCAACCTGGTGAAGCTCAGTCGGTACGAGAACGCTCGCGTCCAGCTGAAGCCCGATGTCGTCCGAGCCCTGCTCGACTTCTACGAGTGCGACGAGGATCTCAAAGAAGTCCTCGTCGAGATCCTCCGGGACAAACGACGCCCGGGCTGGATGGCGGGCTACGAGCAACTGAACCCGCTCTACACGGATCTGATCCGCCTCGAAGAGACCGCTGTTGGCAACAAGTCATACGAGTCTGCTTACATCCCCGGCCTACTTCAGACTCGTCAGTACGCTCACGCCATCATCTCCAGCGGCGTCATAAACAAGCCCAGCGTCGAAGAACGCGTCGAGGTCCGGATCAATAGGCAGTCCGTTCTCACTCGATCCGAGAACCCGCTGAAGCTGTGGGCTGTGATTCACGAAGCCGCCCTCAGCATGAGTGCCGCCCCAGGCGTCATGGTTGACCAGTTGGACAAGCTGTTGCAATTCAGCCAGCTTCCCAACATCAGGATTCAGATCATGCCGGCCATGGCCCCGCCGCATCCCGGAATGACCGGGCCGTTCGCACTCCTGGAGTTTCGGCAGCGAGACCTCGACCTGGTCCTACTCAGCGGAATGCTCAGCAGCGACTGGGTTGAAGACGCGGCCCAAGTCGATATCTATCGGGCGGCGTTCGACGAAATCATGGCAACCGCCCTGGACCTCGACCAGTCGCGCAACCTCATCACACAGAAGAGAGACACGCTCAAGTGACCCACTTCCCTGTCGCCTCCGCACTCCCCGTGCAGTGGAAGAAGGCAAGCGCCAGCAACCCGAACGACAACTGCGTCGAAGTGGCCAACGGCATCACCGGCATCATCCCGGTCCGCGACAGCAAGGACCCCCACGGCCCGGCCCTCAGCTTCACCCCCGAGGCCTGGCAGGCATTCGTGGCCGGCATCCATGCAGGCGAGTTCCCGACCACCACCTGACCCAGTATCGTGGGCTGCCCCCGCGCGACGCGGGGGCAGCCTTTGCTGCGAGCTGGCCGATCCCGCGCTGCGCACTCTGCCGGTCCACGCCATAGCCGCACGCTGCGGCATCCCCGGCGCCTCCGACTTCAGCCGCGCCTTCAAGACCACGTACGGCCTCTCCCCCCGCGAACACCGGCACCGGGCCTTGGACGGTCCCGCCCGCGAGGAGGCGCAACGCTGAGGACCGGCACCGGCAGCACCTCCTCCCCCCACCTACCTTCTCCTCCCTGAGGTCGAACGCGCTGGTGAACGGTGTGAGCCGTCCCGTCCGTAGGTCTCCGGGGAGGCACTGTCGACCGGGCCCACGTCGCGAGGATTCCGGTGGGTCTGGTGGCCGGTCTTCCGTGATCCAGTCGCAGACGCACTTCCGCAGTGCAGTGGGGAGTTCCAGTTGAGGCACCGAACCGGCCGCCCGGCGGGGCGCCGGGGCAGATGGTGGGCGCCGGTCCTGTTCGTCACCGCAGCGGCCGTCGTGGGGGTGCTGGCGGAGCCCGGCATCACCCCGGTCGCGGACTCGTACGGCAGCCCAGCCGCTTTCATGTCCTGGGACCAACTGCTCCACCTGCAGGGGAGGATGAACGAGACCGCCTTCGCATTGCAGAACTCGCCCGGCCAGAGCGCCGACCAGGCCGTTGCCGGCGTGGTCGCCGCTCCCGAGGCCAAGCACCTGACCGTGTACTGGCACGGCGAACTGACACCGGCCGCCAAGGCGATCATCGCGCAGAGCCGTGCACCCGTCGTCGTCAAGGCGGCCGACCACACCGCGGCCGAGCTGTCCGAGGCGTCGTCACGAGTCGTGGAACTGGCCGGCCCTGCGGACGTTCAGCTCGTGAACGTGGCCCGGGCGCAGGACGGAGGCGGTCTGACGGCGTCCGTGGTGGGCGGGGAGGCCGAGGCCGCCCGGCTGCGGGAGGCCGTGGCATCCATGGGCGTGCCGGTGGCGGTCACCCCGGGCGGGGAGCCTTCGGTCGTCCTGGCCGACCCCGGGCGGAACAACGACCCGACCGCGGGCGGCGCCCAGATGGCCAGCCCCATATGCAGTACGGCGTTCGCGGCCAAGGTCGGGGGTCAGGCCGCGATGCTGACCGCGGACCACTGCTTCCCGGTCACCTACGGCGACAAGCGATGGCCGAGCGCCACGCCCGGCGAGGGGCCCGTCTTCGGGGCCCGGTCGACGCCCCAGGTCAAGCTGAAGAACAACGCCGTCGTCGACGTCGCCGCCATGTCCCAGATGCCGGGCTTCACCTTCGAACCCAGGATCTGGACCGGTCCCGCGGCCCACCTGCCGGGCCCCGCCCAGCAGAAGGCCTGGGTCACCGGCGCCGTGGTGCCCCAGAAGGGCAACTGGATCTGCAACATGGGCTCCCGTTCCGGCGAGACCTGCAACCTCCAGATCACGGATCGGACGGAGGACTACTTCGCCGACGTCGAGATCGGCGGACACAATCCCGACGGATCGCCCCTCACCGAGCTGAGGCACTTCGCGCTCGGCTGGCAGGCCAAGAAGCGGGTGACCAACGCCGATCCCAACCCGTTCGCGGGTCGGCGGGGCGACAGCGGCGGCCCGGTGGTCACGGCCTGGAGCGGGGTCCCGGGATCGGCCGGCCCCACGATGACCGCCGCCGGCATCGTGTCGGCCAGCGTGGGAAAGGCCTTCCGCTGCGACCCCAGCACCTACTGCTTCAAGGGCATCCAGTTCGTGGGGATCGACGACGCGCTGAGAAGTCTGGGGGCGTCGATCACGGTGACCGCCTCGTCCAACACCGCGGTCAGGATCGACATGCGCGCCGAGGACCTGCCCGTCGCCGCCCCCGGTGGGAGCGGCGGCGTCGAACGCCCGGACCGCGTCGTCCTGATCGCCCAGAACGGCGCTTCACCCTCCGGTGACTCAGACGGTGGCTTCCACACCACCGATCCGGGCCGGCAGGGAACCGTCTGGGATCTGACTCCGGAGCTCCAGGGCGGATACAGCCTGCTGAACATCACCACGGGGCGCCGGATGAGGCCGGAAGTCGGCGGGACGTTCCAGATCGCCAATCTCCCGAACCCCGACCCGAACACGGACATCGTCCAGCTCAGGGGCAGGGACAACCGGTGCCTCAAGGCGATCGACGGGTTCCGCTGGTGGATGTCCAACCAGATGCTGGTCAGCGGCCAGTTGAAGATGGGGCCGTGCGACCCCTCCTCTCCCGAGCAGAGGTTCGAGATGGCCCCGGTGGGCACCGGCCTCACCGACCCGGTACCCGCGCCCGCGGAGACGGGGGACGCCGTGGTCCCGGAGTACGTCGACCCCGCGCCGGACGCCTCGCTGGCCTCCGCCGCCGGCTTCCTCGCCAAGGCCCACGACAGGTACGCGCCCCAGGGCCTCGGTGTTCCCCAGAGCTACACCG
Source organism: Streptomyces sp. FH025 (assembly GCF_017427025.1). Classification (GTDB taxonomy): domain Bacteria; phylum Actinomycetota; class Actinomycetes; order Streptomycetales; family Streptomycetaceae; genus Kitasatospora. The sequence goes on along the minus strand of NZ_JAFLNG010000117.1, from coordinate 1,373 downwards.
GCGGCCACTTCGCCCCCGGCCCCGAGTTCGGGACGACCGGCTACCAGGCCTCGTTCACGTACGACAACGCCGTCATCATCGCGGCCCTGCTCCAGCAGAAGAACCGCGATGTCGCCCGCGCCACCCGCCTCGGCGACAGCCTGCTCTACGCCCAGGCACACGACAGCGTGCCCGACGGCCGGATCCGGGCGTCCTACGAACCCGACCCGTTCATCACCCCCGCCACCGGTGCGCCGTACGTCGGCGGCTTCTCCGTCTACACCGGCAACATGGCCTGGGCCGGCATGGCGTTCGCCCGCCTCTACTCCGTCACCCACGAGCAGCGCTTCCTCGACGGCGCCCAGAAGGTCGCCAACTGGATCCAGACCAACACCGCCGACACCCGCGGACTGGGCGGCTACACCGGCGGGTACGTGGACACCACCGGCACGGGAGCCGACATGGTCCGCAAGGACTGGAAGGCGACCGAGCACAACATCGACGTCGGCGCCTTCTTCGCCATGCTGGCCGACCTCACGGGCGACCAGACCTGGCGGGACCGCTCGAACAACGCCTTCGCGTTCGTCCGCGGCATGCAGGCGGACGACGGACGCCTGTGGACCGGTACCGGAACCGACGGCGTCACCCAGAACCGGGACAGCGTCCCCGAGGACGTCCAGACCTGGAGTTACCTGGCCACCCTCGACCCCGCGTTCTCACGCTCCGTGGACTGGGCCGCCGAGAATCTCGCCGCCTCGGACGGGCCGTACAGGGGCGTGAGCTTCGCCCGCGCCGACACCTCCAAGGTCTGGTTCGAGGGCACGGCCCACCTCCTCGCGGCCTACCACGCCCGTGGGGCGGCGGGCGACGCCGCGAAGGCCGCCGTCCTCCAGAAGAGCCTGACGGACGCCCAGGCCGGCGCGCCCAACGGTGACGGACTCGGAATCGTGGCCGCCTCCAGCGACGGGCTCAAAACCGGTGAGGGAGACACCTACTACGCCTCCTTGCACACCGGAGCGACGGCCTGGTACCTGCTCGCCGGCCAGGGAGCGAACCCCTTCCGGCTGTGAACCCGTGCACCGGGGGCGGTCGGCGGACCGCCCCCGGTGCCGTTCCGTACCCGGCCCGGTTCCGCACCCGAGAACTTCCAGCTTCCTCCCAGTGAACTGCCAGTCTCTCACCAGCCTCTCATCCTTCGCCCCTAGCCTCCGCGCATGAACGTCTCCCTGCTCGACGGCTGGTTCCCCTGGACGGTCCAGGCCGCCGCCCTCGCCCTGTTCCTGACCGCGGTGGGCTGGCGGGACAGGACGTGGCGGCTCAAGTGGGGGCCCATCGCGCTCGGTTCGGCACTGGCGATCACCGCGATCACCGCCGTCGCCGTCCTCACCCTGGCC
>NZ_JAFLNG010001169.1 GCF_017427025.1 Streptomyces sp. FH025 | reverse complement strand
TGGCGGGTCGGCGAGGCCGGTCGGGGGCAGTCGGGTGCGGCGAAGCGCGCCGAACGGACCCGCTCGGCGCTGCGAGGCTAAACCGGTTCAGAACCACTGTCAACGATCCGCGCAACAACCACCCACCCGGGCGAAACCGTGACAACGCGAACGGCTATCCCGCCGGAGGCGGCGACGTGGACTCCCGCACGGTCAGCCGGGGTGTGGGCATCTGGAGGTCACGCCCGGGCCCGGCCTCGTCCAGCGCCTCCAGCAGGCTGCGCGCGACCTGCTCGCCGAGCGCGAAGGTGTCCCGGCTGAGCGCGGTCAGCGGCGGGTGCACGATCCGGGCGAGCACCGAGTCGTCGAAGGAGACGATGGACAGCTCGCCCGGCACCACGACGCCCATCTCCCCCGCCACGCCGAGCCCGGCGACGGCCATCACGTCGCTGTCGTAGACGATCGCGGTGGGCCGCCTGGGCCGGGAGAGCAGCGTGCGGGTGGCCGCGGCGCCCTCGGCGTCGCTGAAGTCGGTGGGCACCGACACCGCCTCCTCCAACCCGAGCCGGCGCGAGGCGTCGCGCAGCGCCCGGATCCGGCGCTGGGTGTGCTGGAAGTGCGGCAGCCCGGCCAGGTGCGCGATCCGGCGGTGCCCGATGGCGGCCAGGTAGTCGACGATGGAGAGCATCGCCTCCCGGTCGTCGGCCCAGATCCGCAGCTGGTTGCCGCCCTTGCCGGGCCCGCCCAGCACGACCGCGGGCAGCCCGAGTTCGTCCAGGACGGGCAGGCGCGGGTCCTTGACCTGGAGGTCCACCAGGATGAAGCCGTCGACCCGGTGCTCGGAGGCCCAGCGCCGGTAGACCTCGATCTCGGCGGCGGTGTCCTCGACCACCATCAGGTGCAGCGCGACGGAGCTGGCCGAGAGCACCGCCTGGAGGCCGGAGAGCAGTTGGCTGAAGAACGGCTCGACCCCGATGGTGCGGGCCGGGCGGGCGATCACCAGGCCGACGGCGTCGGCCCGCGCCCCGCCGAGGGCGCGCGCGGCGCTGTGCGGGCGCCAGTTCATCTCCTCGGCGACCCGCAGGATCCGGGCCCTGGTCGCCTCGCTGACACCCGGGCGGCCGTTGAGCGCGAAGGACACCGCGCCCTTGGAGACACCGGCCTGGCGGGCGATGTCGGCGATCGTCGGTCTGCCCACAGAATCCGACTCCTCTCTTGACATCCAAGTTTAGGCGGGAGCATAGTCCCTGCCATAGCTAGACCGGTTTAGTAAGTCAGGTTCTGAAACTCGACACAACCCAAGAA
>NZ_JAFLNG010001168.1 GCF_017427025.1 Streptomyces sp. FH025 | reverse complement strand
GCCGCCGCCCTCGCCGACAGGAGCCTCGGCACCGTGACCCTCGCCGTCGCGGACGCCGCCGACGGCCGGCTCCTCTACGGCTCCGGGGAGAACACCCCGGCCACCCCCGCCTCCACCACCAAGCTGGCCACCGCGGTCGCGGCCCTCTCCCTGCTCCCGGGCGACACCCGGCTCACCACCCGGGTGGTCCGCGGCGCGGCCCCGGGCACGATCACCCTGGTCGGCGGCGGGGACCCGACGCTCACCGCGCTGCCCGCCGACCAGGTGCGGATCGGCGGCCAGCCCGCCGACGCAGACACCGCCCCCGCCTCGCTGGAGGCGCTCGCCCGGCAGACCGCCGAGGCCCTCCGGGCGGCCGGCACCACCACGGTCAAACTGGACTACGACCTGTCGCTGTACGCGGGCAACCCGCAGCACCGGAACCACGACGCGGCGAACATCGCGCTGGTCGTCCCGCTGATGGTGGACGAGGGCAGGACCGACCCCACGAGCCGCGAGGATGCCCCGGCCCGGGTCGCCGACCCGGCCGGCGCGGCCGCCGACGCCTTCGCCGCGCTGCTCGCCGCCCAGGGCGTCACCGTGGAGGGCAGGGCCGAGCCCGCCGCCGCCCCGGCTGCCGCCGAGGCGCCCGTCCTCGGGCGGGTCGACTCACCGACCGTCACCCGGCTGGTCGAGCGCCTGCTGACCACGTCCGACAACCAGCTCGCCGAGGCGATCGCCCGTCAGGTCGCCCTCGCCGCCCACCAGCCGGCCAGCTTCGAGGGCGCGGCGGCCGCCGTCACCCAGGAGCTCGCCCGGCTCGGCGTGCCGATGACCGGCGTGGTCCTCAACGACGGCAGCGGCCTGCACCCGGGCAACGCGATCCCGCCCGCAGTCCTGGTCCGGATCCTCGCCCTGGCCGCCTCCGACCAGCACCCCGCTCTGCGCCCGGTCCTCACCGGTCTCCCGGTGGCCGGATTCACGGGCACCCTCAACAAGCGCTACGGCACCGGCTCCGGCGCCGCCGACGCGGCGGGCCTGATACGCGCCAAGACCGGCACCCTCAGCGGCGTCAACACCCTCGCGGGCACCGTCGTCGACGCCGACGGCCGCCTCCTCACCTTCGCCGTCATGACCCGCACCGCCGCCCCGGCCGACACCGCCCGCGCCGCCATGGATCGCATCGCCGCCCGCCTCGCCGGCTGCGGCTGCCACTGACCCGCCCCGGCGGCCGCGGGCCGGACCGAACGGCGCGGGCGCAGCCCTGACGGCGGCCCACGGCGCCCGGAACGGCAACGTCGGCAGGGGCCCGCATCCC
>NZ_JAFLNG010001167.1 GCF_017427025.1 Streptomyces sp. FH025 | reverse complement strand
GCCAAGTCCGCCAGACGGACGGCCAGTTCGACGTTGTCGAGGTTCGTCACGACATCCTCCCGGCGGTGGCGGGGTGGGTGAGCGGGCTGTTGCGCAGGGCCGCCAGAGCGCGCGAGCTCTGGCTCTTCACGTTGCCGGAGGAGCAGCCCAGGGCCTCGGCGGCCTGGTCGATCGACAGGTCGCAGTAGTACCGGAGGACGACGGTGGCCCGCTGGCGGGGCGGGAGGGCGGCGAGGGCCTTCCGCAGGTCGAGCGAGACGTCCAGGTCGATGCTCGCGGCCGCGGTGTCCGGCTCGACGTCAGTGCGGATCGTCCGGCGCCACCAGGAGGTGCGCTGCTCGGCGAGGAAGGTGTTGACCAGCGTCCGGCGGGCGTAACCGTCGAGGTTGTCCGCCCGGCTCGCCTTCGGCCAGTGCACGTACAGCTTGGTGATGCTCTCCTGGACCAGGTCGTCGGCCCGGTGCCAGTCCCCGCACAGCAGATAGGCGACCTTCCGGAGCCAGCCGCTCCTGGCGGCCACGTATTCCGTGAACTCCGCGTCGCGCGTTCGCTCCGCCATCCGCACCTCCTCTCATCGTGGCGGCGGCGCGTCTTCCGCACCGTCCGACTGCCTGATGCGGGCGCCCGCCCGGAACGTTGCACGCGGAAGGCGCACGTAGGCTTCGGGCATGCCCAATGGCCGGTACTCGCTGCACGACACCCACGACCACCTGCTGCTCGGCGAGGAGCGCTTCAGTTGCGCGCCCGGGGCGGCCGGGTGGCGGTACGTCTCCAAGACCTACGCGCCGGACGGGCGGGTGATCGGCGGCCTCGACCTCACCCTGGACTCGCGGGCCCGGCCGCTGCGGATGGAGCTCAAGGCGGGCGGCTGGCAGGTGCGCGGCGGCGCGGTGGACGGGGTGGTGTGGGTCCGTACCGACGCGGCGGACCCGGGCGGCGCGCACGCGACGGAGGGGCACGACCGGGCGCACGGCTTCACCGGGCGCTCGCCCGCCTTCCTGGTCGCCACCGCCCGGATGCTGCGGCTGCGGGAGGGGGCGAGCGCGCGGGTGCGGCTGGTGGCGTTCTCCGAGCCGGTGCTGGCGCCGCGCACCTTCGACCAGGGGTGGCTGCTGGAGGGCGTCGACACGCACGCCACGGACTCGGGGCCGCTGGTGGTCGAGCGGTACCAGGTGGCGGATCTGGAGACGGGGGAGCAGCAGGTCGTGCACCTGGCGGGGGACGTGGTGCTGGCGGCGGAGGGGATCGAGCTGGAGGAACTGGAGTCGCCGCCGAACGCGTGGCCGGTGGGGGAGTAGCGGGCG
>NZ_JAFLNG010001166.1 GCF_017427025.1 Streptomyces sp. FH025 | reverse complement strand
CTGTTCCGTTTCCTGCTTGGCCGTGGCCGTGGCCGTGGCCGCGCCCGGTTCCCGGCGCCGCGCCGCGTCCGCCACCAGCCAGCGGCGGTGCAGCTCGATGAGTTCCTCGTCCTTCGCCCCGCAGACCCGGGCGAACCGCTCCACCGGTGCGTACTCGGAGGGGACGGCGGCGCCGTTGCAGTAGCGGTGCAGCGTGGAGGTGCTGACGTGCAGCCGGGTCGCGAGCGCGCCGTAGCTGCGGCCCGAACGCTCCTTCAGCTCCCGCAGCATCCCGGCGAACTCGTCGGTCTCCACGCCCATGCCCTGCCTCCCCCGTACCGCGGCCAGGCCCGGCTCCCCGCCGAACTCGCAGCTCACGGTACCGGCTGCCGTTCCGGGCTCCCCAATCCCGGGTGGCGGCAGGGTGGGGCTCAGAGCTGGTGGTCCGCGGCGGCCATCGAGGAGACCGCGTCGGCGACGTTCGTCCGGTACAGGCCCAGCTTCGGCTTGAGGACCTTCACGCCCTGGCCGAGCGGGAAGTTGTGGGTGTCCGCGTTGGGCATGTGGTCGCCGTCCGCCAGGACGTTCAGCTCGTCGATCCCGGCCGCCGTGCCGGTGGTCGCGCCGCCCGGGTTGAGGTCGATCACCGCGTACGCCGTCTGCCCGGCCGCGACCGGGTAGGCGGGGGCGCCGCCCAGTCCGCTCGGGACCAGCGGCCGGACGCTCTTGCTCCGGTCCTCGGCGTGCGAGTCGCCCAGGCTGACCAGCGGGTAGTAGCTGAGCCCGCAGGGGTGCGAGCCCTGGTTGTGCACCTCGATCACCCGCTGGCCGGGCGCCTCGGGACGGGCGGCCACGCGCACCGACAGGTTCTTGCTGTCGCACGGATGGGTGTAGGCGTACGCGTCGCCGTCCGCTCCCCCGGCGCCGCCGCCCTGCGACGCGCCGCCCGTGGGCTTCCCGGTGGACGGCACCGGGGCGGCCGCGCCACCGCCACTTCCCGCACCCTTGCCCGTCGCACCGGCGACCGGGGCACCGGAGGCCGATGCGGTGGGAGCGGCGGGGGCCGCGCTCCGCGTCGCCGGCTGCGACTCCTCCGCCCCCGATCCGGGCTGGCAGGCGGTCAGCGAGAGGAGGGCACCGGCGAGGACGGCCGGAACGAACAGTGCACGACGAACGGACATGACGGATCCCCGTAGCTGCGTAGGAAGGAGAGGAAGAAGGGCGTCCGGCACACCGACGGCGCCTGCCGACCACCACTGTGACCCTCCGCCCCGACCGCCCGCCAGACCTCCTCGGCCATCCGGCACGCTGGAACGCTTCCACCCCCTCCGAC
>NZ_JAFLNG010001165.1 GCF_017427025.1 Streptomyces sp. FH025 | reverse complement strand
TGAGGTTCCAGTAGAGGAACGGCAGTCCGCGCCGCTTGAGGTGCCACATGTCGGTGCGCTCGCGGATGGTGTCGATCACCGGGATCGACGGGGTGGGCCGCCCGCTGTAGTCGAACTCGGCGAGCAGCATCTTGTTGCGAGCGGTGGTCAGCGGACAGGACGAGTAGCCCTGGTAGGCGGCCGTGGGCTCCCGGCCGTTGACGGTGGCGAGGAGGTTCTCCACGAGCACGGGAGCCTGCTTGCGCACCGCGGCGCCGGTCTTGGAGTTCGGGGAGGATCCGGCGTCGCCGAGGGCCCAGACGTTGGGGTAGCGGACGTGCCGCATGGTGTGCTTGTCGATCTCGACGTAGCCGGCCGGGTCGTCGGCGCCGGCGAGCGGGCTGCGCTTGATCCAGTCCGGGGCGCTCTGCGGCGGTACCAGGTGGGCGACGTCGTACGGCAGGGTCGTCGTGCCGCCGGTGCCCAGGTCGGTGACGGCCACCTCACGGGCGTCGGGGCGCACCTCGGTGACCTCGCTGCCGTAGTGGACCTTGATGCCGTACCGGCGGACCACGCCGTCGAGTACGCGGGCGAACTCCGGGACGCCGAAGATGGCGGCGCCGGGGATCACCAGGTGGACGTCGATCCGGCCGAGCACACCCGCCTGGCGCCAGTAGTCGGCGGCGAGGTAGGCGATCTTCTGCGGGGCGCCGCCGCACTTGATGGCGCCCGTGGGCATGCTGAACACCGCACTGCCCGAGCGGGTTCCGCGGATGAAGTCCCAGGTCCTGGGGGCGGTGTGCGGCAGGTAGTTGCTGGACAGGCCGTCCTTGCCGAGCCCGGCCTCCAGACCCGGCACCCGGTCCCAGTCCAGCTGGATTCCGGGGCAGACCACGAGGTGGTCGTAGGAGACGGTGCCGCCGTCGTCCAGCGTCACCTCCCGCGCCTCGGGGTCGACGGCGACCGCGGCGCGGCGTATCCACTCCACGCCCTTCGGCATGACGGACGCCTGCGGGCGGATGCTCTCCTTCAGTGGCGCCCGTCCGCCGCCGACCAGCGTCCACAGCGGCTGGTAGTAGTGGCGGTCGCTCGGATCGAGCACCGCGACGTCCCGCTCGCCGGCCCGACGGAGCCGGGCCGCGACCGAGATCCCCGCGGTCCCGCCGCCGATGATCACGATCCGGTGATGCCGATTGGTCCTCAAAGGAACCTCCCCTCGCGTAAATGTACGGACATTAAGCTAGGTCCAGCCCGCGAAAACCTGCAAGAAGACGGCTCAAAATGTCCGTACATTTGCCTCTGAGGCAAGTGCGGCGCGAAGAGGACGGCGCGGCGGGTG
>NZ_JAFLNG010001164.1 GCF_017427025.1 Streptomyces sp. FH025 | reverse complement strand
GCGGATCGAGGCCGTCCCCGAGTACGCGTACCTGACGGCCGTACAGAGGGAGAGCGCCGACGACCTGGCCCGCCGGGCGGCGAGGCTGCGCGAGGAGGTCCTCGGCCACGACGGGCTGATCGACCGCGACGCCGTCTGGCGGCTCAAGCGCGAGGCCCTGGAGCTGCTGCACGAGGTCCCGCGCGGCCCTGGCGGCCAGGCCGAGTACGAGGCGTACCAGCGGCGCGAGGGCGAGTGGCTGCGCCGCCACGCGCTCTGGAACGCCCTGGCCGAGCTGCACGGCGCCGACTGGCACCACTGGCCCAAGGGCCTGCGTCACCCGAACGGCTCACAGATCGAGCAGGCCGCCAAGGAACTCGCCGAACGGATCGAGTTCCACCGCTGGCTCGCCTGGCAGGTCGACCGCCAGCTCGCCCACGCCCAGCGCAGCGCCCGCGAGGCCGGCATGCCGGTCGGCCTGATCCACGACCTGGCCGTCGGCGCCCACCCCGACGGCGCCGACGCCTGGGTGCTCCAGGACGTGCTGGCCGGCGGCATCTCCGTCGGCGCCCCGCCGGACGCCTTCAACGCCCACGGCCAGGACTGGGGCCTGCCGCCCTGGCGCCCGGACGCGCTCGCCGCCGCCGGCTACGCCCCGTACGCCGAACTGCTGCGCGCGACGACACGGCACGCCGGAGCCCTGCGCATCGACCACGTGATGGGCCTGTTCCGCCTCTGGTGGGTCCCGCAGGGCCACCCGCCCACCGAGGGCGCCTACGTGCGCTACGACGCGGAGGCGATGCTCGGCGTGCTGGCCCTGGAGGCGCACCGGGCCGGGACGGCGGTGATCGGCGAGGACCTCGGCACGGTCGAACCGGGCGTACGGGAGGAGCTCGCGGAGCGCGGCATCCTCGGCACCTCGGTGCTCTGGTTCGAGCGGGACTGGCGCTCCGGCGGCGGAATCCTGCCCCCGGACCGCTGGCGGCCCGACTGCCTGGCCACCCTCACCACCCACGACCTGCCGAGCACCGCGGCCCGGCTCTCCGGCGAGCACGTCGAGCTGCGGCACCGGCTCGGCCTGCTGGCCCGGCCGCTGGGGGAGGAGCAGGAGGAGGCGTCGGCGGAGCTGGAGGACTGGCGGGCCGAGCTGGTCGAACAGGGCCTGCTCGCCCCGGGGGAGCCGCTGTCGATGCCGGTGCTGTACCGCTTCCTGCGGGCGACCCCGGCGGAGCTGGTCGGCGTCTGGCTGCCCGACCTGGTCGGCGATCCGCGCCCGCAGAACCTGCCCGGCACCTGGGACCAGTACCCGAACTGGCGCCTGCCGGTCGCCGACGGCGCC
>NZ_JAFLNG010001163.1 GCF_017427025.1 Streptomyces sp. FH025 | reverse complement strand
TGACGACGACGGCCTTCACCGCCGCGGCCCTCACCGGCTGCGGACTCGGATCCGGCGAGACCAAGAACAGCGACAGCGTGGCGAGTGCGGCCGCCACCGGCGAGGTCAAGGGCAAGGTCTCGCTCCAGACCTGGGCGCTCAAGCCGAAGTTCACCGACTACATGCAGGGCGTGATCGACGGCTTCAAGAAGAAGTACCCCGGCGTCGAGGTCGAATGGCTCGACCAGCCCGGCGAGGGCTACTCCGACAAGGTGCTCAGCCAGGCCGCCTCCGGCACCCTGCCCGACGTGGTCAACCTCCCGCCGGACTTCGCCTACCCGCTCACCCGCAAGGACGTCCTGCTGGACGTCGCCAAGGCCGACCCCAAGCTCTCCGACGAGTACGTGGCCGGCGGCGTGGAGGCCTACCGCTACAACGGCTACCAGGGCACCTTCGGCTACCCCTGGTACCTCAACACCGATGTGAACTACTGGAGTTCGGAGCTCCTGACGAAGAACGGGCTGGACCCGAAGAAGCCCCCGACCTCCCTGGACGAACTGATCGCCCAGGCCCGGACGATGAAGGAGAAGTCCGGCGGCCAGGCCTACCTGATGAGCCGCAAGCCGGGCCTCGGCGACCTCTACAACATCGGCGTGAAGATCATGGCCGATGACGGCAAGTCCTTCACCTTCAACACTCCCGAGGCCGCCGCGCTGCTCGACAAGTACCGCGACGCCTTCAAGGAGGGCCTGATGCCGAACGGGGTCCTCACCGACACCTACGCCGGCAACTCCAAGCTCTTCAGCTCGGGCACGGCGGCCTGGACCACCGGAGGCGGCAACTTCATCACCAGCCTCGCCACCGACAACCCGACCCTCGCCCCGAAGGTCGTCGCCTCCCCCGCGATGGACACCCCGCCGCTGTACGTCCAGGGCCTGTCCATCCCGAAGAACACCAAGAACCCGGCCGCCGCGGTCGCCCTGGCCCGCTGGGTCACCAGCCCCGAGAACCAGGCCGCCTTCGCCCACCTGACCAGCGTGTTCCCGTCCACCAAGGCCTCCGCGGACGACCCGTTCTTCAGCAAGAGCGACGGCACCAACGCGGGCGACGCCAAGGTGATCGCCTTCACCTCGCTCGCCAAGGCCAAGCTGATCCAGCCGGTCGAGGTGGACGACGCGATGGGCACCATCGTCAAGCAGCAGTTCGCGCTGGCCATCAGCGGCCAGACCAGCTCCAAGCAGGCGCTGGACACGGCCGTCGAGCAGTGCGACAAGCTGCTCAAGGGCTGACCCCACCGCACCACGCCCGTACCTGCGAAGTACGCACGAAGTACGGCGAAGTA
>NZ_JAFLNG010001162.1 GCF_017427025.1 Streptomyces sp. FH025 | reverse complement strand
GGCCAGCGGCGTCACCGCCACCCGTGCGACCACCGCATCCGCCGCATGAACGACCACATCGCCCCAGGCGAACGGGACTTCAGCCTGGTCGCGCTGGTCACCCGCACCCACGATCGCGTGCAGAGAGGCGTCCAGCAGAGCGGGGTGCAGTCCAAACCCGGCCGCGCTCACACCGTCCGGCAGCGCGACCTCGGCGAACAGCTCCTCGCCACGCCGCCACACCGCCTGCGTCCCCTGGAACACCGGGCCGTAGGCGAGACCGATCTCAGCCAGGCCCGGGTAGAACCCGTCGAGGTCGACGGCCTCCGCACCGGCCGGCGGCCACTGCGCAAGGTCCGCGTCACCGTCGACGGAGATGCCGACCGGAGCCAGGAAACCGGCGGCGTGCCGGGTCCACTCCTCTTCCGGCAGCGCGCCCTCGGCCTGGGCGTAGACGGCCACCGCGCGACGCCCGGACTCATCCGTCTCGTCCACCGTCACCTGCACCCGCACACCGCCCCGGGCCGGGAGCACCAGCGGCGACTCGATCAGCAGTTCCTCGACCCGGCCGCAGCCTGCCTCGTCGCCGGCCCGCACCACCATCTCGACCAACACGGCGCCCGGCACGACCGCCTGCCCGTCCACCGCGTGATCCGCCAGCCACGGCTGCGCGGACAGCGACAACCGCCCGGTCAGCACCACACCACCACTGGCCGGCAACGCCATCGCCGCACCCAGCAGCGGGTGCCCCGGGGTCTCCAGACCGAGGTCTTCGGCGCGACCGGCGGCGGTGACGCTCAGCCAGTAGCGTTGCCGTTGGAAGGCGTACGTCGGAAGGTCGATCCGCTGGGCGCCGGTGTCCGCGTAGAGCGCGGCCCAATCGACCGGCACGCCGCGGACGAACGCCTTGGCGAGTGCGGTCAGCAGCGCGCGGGGCTCGTCCCGGCCGCGCCGCAGCAGCGGAAGCCAGACCTCCTCCGCCACCTCACCGCCGGTGTCGGTGCGGGTCTGGGGGCCCATGCCGGCGAGAACACCGTCAGGACCGATCTCGATGAACGTCCGCACACCAGCCGCACGCAGGGCGTTCGCCGCATCACCGAAGCGCACGGCCTCACGGACGTGCTTCACCCAGTACGCCGGGTCGGTGACCTCGTCCGTCACCACACCGCCGGTCAACGCCGACACCACGGTGATCCGGGGCTGCTGGTAGTCCACCGCGCCGACGACGCGCGCGAACTCCTCCAGCATCGGTTCCATCAACGGCGAATGGAACGCGTGCGAAACCTGAAGACGCTTCGTGCGCGCCCCACCGTTCGCCAACTCCTCGGCGACAGCGAGTACTTCGT
>NZ_JAFLNG010001161.1 GCF_017427025.1 Streptomyces sp. FH025 | reverse complement strand
GCCCGGTGGGGCGGGGGATGACGAACGGGCGAGGGGCCGTGGCCGCCGGGGGGGCGGCGCACGGCCCTCAGGCGTTCCAGCCGCCCGGCCGCCCGCCGGGGATATCCCCTGGTGTTCTGTACCTACTGGTATGTACAGTGATCCACATGACCACCCAGGACCGCCTCATCGAGAGCACCCAGGCCCTCCTCTGGGAGCGCGGCTACGTCGGCACCAGCCCCAAGGCCATCCAGCAGCGCTCCGGGGTCGGACAGGGCAGCATGTACCACCACTTCACCGGCAAGCCCGACCTCGCCGCCGCCGCCCTGCGCCGCAGCGCCGAGCAGATGCGGGGCATCGCCGAGGCCGACCTCTCCGCCTCCGGTACCGCGTACGACCGCATCGCCGCCTACCTGCACCGCGACCGCGATGTGCTGCGCGGCTGCCGGATCGGCCGGATGGCCCAGGACCCGGACGTCGTCGCCGACCCGCACCTGCGCGCCCCCGTCGAGGAGACCTTCGACTGGCTGCGCGGCCGGATCGCAGAACTGGTCGCCGAGGGCCAGGCAGGCGGCGAGTTCGCTCCCGGCCTGGACCCGGTGGACACCGCCGCCACCGTGGTCGCCGTCGTCCAGGGCGGCTACGTGCTGGCCCGGGCCGCCGACAGCGCCGAGCCCTTCGACCGGGCCGTGCGCGGCGCCCTCGGACTGCTCGCCGCGCACCGGCAGACCTGACCTCCACCCGCGCGCAACCCCAGGAGCCCCGCCGTGCACGCCATGCAGTACGAGATCACCCTCCCCGCCGACTACGACCCGGGCATCATCCGCAAGCGCGTCGCCGAGCGGGGCCACCTGCTCGACACCCACCCCGGCCTCGGGCTGAAGGCGTACCTGGTCCGTGAGCGCGGCCAGGACGGCTCGCCGGTCAACCAGTACGCGCCGTTCTACCTCTGGCGCACCGCCGAGGGCATGAACGCCTTCCTCTGGGGCCCGGGCTTCCGCGGCCTGAGCGCCGACTTCGGCCGCCCCGCCGTCCGCCACTGGCTCGGCGCCGGCCTGTCCCGGGGCGCCGGAGCCCAGGGCGTCCGGACGGACGACGCGCGGACCGGCGACACCCGGGCCGAGCCCCCGACCACGGCCACCCGCGAGACCGTACGCCTCCCGGAGGGCACCGACCCGGCCGAGGCCGTCGAGCGGGCCCTCGCCGAACTCCCCACGCACCCCGACCTGCACACCGCCGCCGTCGCCGTGGACCCGAGCCGTTGGGAACTGCTCCGCTTCGCCCTCTGGCACGGCCCGGCTCCCGAGGACGTGCCCGGTACCCGCTACCGGGTGCTGCACCTCTCCC
>NZ_JAFLNG010001160.1 GCF_017427025.1 Streptomyces sp. FH025 | reverse complement strand
GCCTCGCCGCGACCGCCGCCGACATCGACCCGGCCCTGCTGCGCCGCCTGCTCACCGACGACGCCCTGACCCGCGCCGCGCGCGAGGTCAGTGCCGAGATCGCCACCATGCCGGGCCCGTCCGACGTGGCGGCACACCTCACCGGCATCGTCGCCACCGCGGTCTGAGACCGCCCTCGCGGGGCCCGGGTGCCCGGGCCCCGCGAGGAGGAACCAGAGGAGTTCCAGCGGTCATGACGCGGAAGGGTCCGGGTCGCGGACCAGGCGGAGGGCGGGGCGGCCGGGCCTGAGGGGTTCGAGGGACGTGCGTTCGGCCGCCATCTCGGCGAGCATGATCGCCGCCTCCTGGGCGCCCATCGCGCGGAACCGGGCCTTGCGCACCTCGTCGGCCTCCTCCACGCCCGGGTAGAGGACCAGGTAGAAGCCGCCCTGGTCGTCCTCCCAGCTGTAGGAGCGGTACTGCGGTGTCGTCTCGTCTGACACGGGGAACCTCCGGTCCTCGCGCTCGGGGTGACACACCGTAGAGGACGGATCCGTGCCCGGGGCAGGCGTGCGGCGGACCGACCGGGTGCTTCCCGTGCGGTGTGCGGCCGGCGCGCCCCGGGCCTCACCCGATCGGGGGAGGGGCGAGGGTCAGGAAGGAACCTCGATCGTGGCGAGCGAGGTGACGAGCAGGTCGATCTGCTGCTCCAGGTCCCTGATGGCTTCGTCGTCCGGAACGTCGAAGGCCAGGGGTATGGGGCCCCACCAGTAGTGCTCCGGCTCTCGGGGAGTGAACTCCTCGAAGCCGTCGGCGCGGAGGCGGGTGTTGATCCGCTCCATGATCCGTAGGTACGTCCGGTACAGGGACGTGTGGATGTCGCGGTCGGGACGTTTCGTGCTGAACTTGTCCGCGTGTCGACCGCACCCGTGATCCGTAGCGATGTCCCAGGCTCCTTCTCCTGGGGCGTGTTCCATGAGCGCCATCCGAAGCTCGTCCGGCAGGTGCTCGACGCGCTGCCGTACGGCCCGGCCGAGCGGGAGGCGGTGGAGCGGCTGCTGGCGGAGAGCACCACGGGCGTGCTGGAGCCGCCGCCGGCCGGCGCCCATGACCGTGACCGGTGGCTGGAGTGGGGCGAGGGGCTGTGGGGCCGGCCGTGGGGCGAGGTGCCGTTCCTGTGGGCGGAGAGCTACTTCTACCGGCGACTGCTGGAGGCCACCGGATACTTCGGGCCCGGGAGCTGGCGGGGCGTCGACCCGTTCGCGCCGTTCAAGGACGCCGAGTTGGGCGGGGCCGCAGTGGACGAGGAACTGGAAGCCCTGGGCGGGCTCGACGCTTTGCCGGACGCCAGGAGAGCGGAGG
>NZ_JAFLNG010000116.1 GCF_017427025.1 Streptomyces sp. FH025 | reverse complement strand
TGCCCGCGAACACGATCCTGGTCACCGGCGCCTCCCGGGGCATCGGACTGGCCGTCAGCCGCCGACTCGCCGACGGCGGCGCCCACGTCCTGGGCATCGCGCGCACCGCCCCCGAAGGCGGCTTCCCCGGCACCTTCGTCCCCTGCGACCTCGCCGACGCCCCGGCCACCGCCCGGGCCCTGGACGCCCTGACCCGCGACCACCAGGTGGACGCCGTCGTCAACAACGCCGGCATCGTCCTGCCCGAACCGCTCGGCGGCATCGCCCTCGACAGCCTCCAGGCCGTGCTCGACCTCAACGTGCGCGCCGCCGTCCAGACCACCCAGGCCTTCGTCGACGGCATGAAGGAACGCGGCTGGGGACGGATCGTCAACATCACCAGCCGCTCCATCTACGGCGCCCGCGGCCGCAGCAGCTACTCCGCCGCCAAGAACGCCCTGACCGGACTGACCCGCACCTGGGCCCTCGAACTCGCCGACCACGGCATCACCGTCAACGCCGTCGCCCCCGGCCCCATCGGCACCGAGCTCTTCCACAAGAACCGCCCCGCCGGAAGCGAGGCCGAGGCGGCCCTCCTGCGCACCATCCCGATGGGACGCCTGGGCCGGCCCGACGAAGTCGCCGCCGCCGTCTGCTTCCTCCTCGGCGACGACGCCGGCTTCATCACTGGCCAGACCCTGTGCGTCGACGGCGGCGGCAGCATCCCCGGCCGCTGAACCCTGACCGGGCCCTGGCAGGCCCCGGCGCCACCTGCCAGGGTGTCGTCCGGCACCCGCCGTCGGCGCGGCGGGCGCAACCGTACGTACGGGGGAGGGCAGCGATGACAACCGACACCTCGACCGCCGCGGGCCGGGCCGTCCTGCACCACGACCGCTACCCCACCCTCGACGAACTCACCGACGCCGCACACCACTTCGCTCTTCGCTACCCCGAACTGTGCCGGGTGCGCACCCTCGGCACCTCCCGCGAAGGCCGCCCGCTGATCCTGCTGACGATCGGCCACGGCCCCGACCACGTCCTGGCACTCAGCGGCGCCCACGCCGACGAGTTCTCCGGCCGCGCCGGCCTCCTGGAACTCGCCCACCGCGTCCTGGCCCGCCCCGACCTGCACGAAACCCGCACCTGGCACCTCCTGCTCTGCCTCGACCCCGACGGCGCCCACCTCGCCGAGGGCAGCCTGACCGCCCGCACCCTGCCCGACTACTTCGCCGGCTACTACCGCCCCGCCGCCGACGAACAGCCCGAATGGGCACCGGCCATCGGCGGCCGCCTGCCCGAGAGCCGCATCCTCCTCGACCTGATCGACGAACTGCGACCCTCGCTCCAACTCTCCCTGCACACCGCAGACGTCGGCGGCACCTTCACCCAGTGCACCTTCGACGCGCCCGCCCTCGCCGAGCCCTTCGCCAAGTCCGCCGCCGAACTCGCCATTCCGATCGAAACCGGCTCCTACGACACCTTCCGGCTGCACACCTCGGGCCCCGGCGTCTTCCTCATGGCACCGCACCACATCGACCACCAGGAGCACACCACCGGCATGCTCACCCCCGGCGCCGGCGCCGAGGCCGGCACCTGGTTCGCCCCCCAGCGCCACGGCGGCGGGACGGTCATCGTCGAAGTGCCCGCCTTCACCACCGACCACCTCGGCGACACCCGCCCCGCCGACGACGCCCCCGAACGCCTCACCGCTTGCGCCGCCCGCCTGCGCGAACGCGGCACACGGCTCACCCAACTCCTCGACGCGGCGCGCCCCGACGACAGCGCCCTGCTGCGGGCCCTCCACACCCAGCTCACCGCCCTGCGCCAACTCGCCGACCAGTGGGACCCCCACGCCGGCGGACAGGACCTCCCGCACCCGGGCCACCTGACCCGCGCCCAGCTCGCGGGCATCGACCTGTGGTCCCACCGCATCCCGGTCCGCGCCGCCGCCCTGCTGCGCCGCGCCGCCGGCCCAGGCCCGGCTGGCGCCCTGTTGCGGGACTGGTGCGCCCAGTACGAGCGGCGCTTCGCACCGGTGTGGCTGCCCGTCGCCCGCCAGGCGGCCCACCACGCGAACACCGCCGAGGCCGCCGTGCGACCAGCTTGATCTTCAACGCACACCATCACGACGAAGGCCGCGGGGATGACTCTGCTTCACCATCGGGTCGAGCGGGACGTGACCGCTGAACTGCCAAGATTCCGGGATGAGTTCTATCAGTGCGCGGAGTTTCAGGACGGCTTCGGCGCCGGCGCCCCGCCCGGCCGTCGACGCGTTCGTCCGACAAATTCGCTACCCGGCGGCCGGAGCACCGTGATACACAATCGCCGTGCAAAAAATCTTGGAGTTCCCCGAGGTCCTGCGGCTGATCGAAGACCGCTCGGCCGCGTTCCGCGCCGCGATCGCGTCCGCCCCCGACCTTGACGTCCAGGTCCCGAGCTGCCCGGACTGGACGCTGCGCGAACTGGCGCAGCACCTCGGTGACGGCCGCCGCCGCCAGGCCGCCATCGTCGCGGCGGGCCCGGGCGCCGAGCCCCCGGCGAAGACGGACCCGAAGGGCGCCCCGACCGCGCCCCGCGACCGCGAAGCCCTGGACGCCTGGCTCGCCGAGTCGACGGAGCTCATGCTCGAAGCGATGCGCGAGGCCGGCCCGGACCGCGGCTGCTGGACCTGGTGGGGCCGCTCGCAGGCCCCGCAGACCAGCGGAGCCTTGGCCCGGCACCAGGTCCAGGAGATCGCCGTCCACACCTACGACGTCCAGCTCACCCAGGGCGCCGCACAGCCGCTGCCGACGGACGTCGCGGTCGAGGGCGTCGACGAGTTCCTGACGACCGTTTCGGCGACGACCGTCCCCTGGCCGTTCAAGCCGGCGACCATCGACCTGCACGCGATCGAGGGCGGCTCCTGGCGCCTGACCCTCAACGCCGACGGCGTCCGCTGCGACGACCTCGCCGCCGACGCGGAGCCGGGCGACCTGGTGATGCGAGGCGCGGCGAGCGATCTGGTCCTCTACTTCTACGCGCGCATTCCGCTCGACAGCCTGGAGAACACCGGCGACACCGAGCCGATGGAGCAGCTCGCGGACTGGGACCCGACCGCGTAAGACGCGCACTGGTGACGCGTCTGCCGGTGGTGCGCGCGCTCCTGCGGGCGCCACTGGGCCCGGGGCCGCGGACATCGCGCGGCCGCGGGCGGGCTGCGGGCCCGCTGCCCAAAGACGAAGGCTCCCAACCGTCCTGACGCCAGGTCAGCAATTCGACCGCACCCGGTTCGAGGCCGTCACGGAACGGATCCGGGTGAGAGTGGGCGTGTCACCACCGGTGAAATGGCCGTTCGAGACTCCAAGGACCCCGACGGGCCTGCACTGGTCTTCCCTGCTGAACGCCTGGGCGTTCTTCGTCGCCGGTGTCAGGACGGGCGAACTCCCCACCACCTGAAAAGGATTGCGTGAGAAGTCGGCCCGGCCGACTTCTCACGCAACCCGGCGGCCTGCGCCGCCCGGTTGCGCGCGAACGCGGCACGTTGCTCACCCAACTCCTTGACGCGGCGCGCCCCGAGGACAGCGCCCCCTGCTGCGGGCCCTCCACACCCAGCTCACCGCCCTGCGTCAAGTCGCCGACCAGTGGGACCTACGCGTCGGCGGACAGGACCTGCCGCGCCCGGGCCACCTGACCCGCGCCCAGCTCGCGGGCATCGACCTGTGGTCCCACCGCATCCCGGTCCGCACCGCCGCCCTGCTGCGCGAGTGGCGCGCCCAGTACGAGCGGCGCTTCGCACCGGTGTGGCTGCCCGTCGCCCGCCAGGCGGCCCACCACGCGAACACCGCCGAGGCCGCCGGCATTGGGCCTGCCCGGGGCGTGAGTCCCGCGCCGCGCCCCCGGCGGGCCAGCGACCCCCCAATAGCGTGTCCAGCCGCTCCTGGGCGGCGACGAACCGCAGCGGATGCCACCGGGGTGGACTCCCGCATCGGTGAAGAGCGAGATCAGGTCATGTCGGGGATCCTCTGACGTCCGGCGGCCGCACGGTCCTGGCCCTGGTCACGGACCCCCGCACCGGTCCGCCGGACGGCCCCCGCCTCATCCCGAGCGCCGTGACCAGCGCGGCCGGGCCCGTGCGAGTTGGCCGGAACCCTCGGCGAAGGAGCCCTTCGTGTCGCGGTACGTACTCTTTCGACCACTCAGCGTGGGAGCCTGCTGGCGCTGTCGACCATGCGGGTCGGCGCGCGCGAAGGAGGTACATCCGGGATGACCCGACTGCCCGAACCGCCGTGGGGCACTACCCGCATGCGGCCCTACCCCGACGCAGAGCCGGTCCCCGGCCTCACCGCCGTCATCGACCCGGAGACCCAGGTCGCCGTCTACTTCGACAGCGAAGGCCGGCAGGTCGAGATGGGAGCGCACGGCACCAGCACCGACACCAGCAGCCCGACCAACACCGGTCAGGGCGGCGGCGACGGGAACAGTGGGGGGCAGGCCGCGCCCACCGACATGGACAGCATCACCACCAACGACCAGGACCAGGGAAGCGGCTGATGACCGACGATCGGCCATAGGCCGTGCTGGTCCTGACCAACCCCTACGACGCCACAGCCGACGTGGTGCTCCGCATCCTGGCCGAACGGGGCGTACCGGTCGTCCGCACCGACCCTGGGATCGATCTCCAGCAGGGTGCCGCGCTGACCACCCGCTACGAGGGGGGTGGCCAGTGCGGCACCCTCACCACCGCCACCCGCGTCCTCGACCTCGGTCGCGTCCGCTCCGTCTGGTACCGCCGGCCCTCGATGTACGAGGCCCCGGCCGGGATGGAGGGGCAGGACGCGGCGTTCGCCCGCTCTCAGGCCTACTGGGGGGTCGGCGGCATCCTGGCTGCGCTGCCTGGCGCCCACTACGTGAACCACCCCTGGCGGGTCCGCGAGGCCGAGCACAAGCCCGCCCAGCTCCACACCGCGCTCACCAGCGGCTTCACCGTCCCGGCCACCGTCATCACGACCAACCCGGCCGAAGCCCGCGAGTTCTGCCGGGCGCAGGCCGGCGGCGCCGTCTACAAGCCGCTGTGGAACAGCCCGTACAAGGGAGAGGACGGCCGCGCCGTGCAGGCGTGGGTGTCCGAGGTGCGGCCGCAGGAGATCACCGACGCGGTCGCGGCCTGCCCCCACCTGTTCCAGGCCAAGGTGGACAAGGCGTACGACGTACGCCTCACCGCCGTCGGCGAGCGGCTGTTCGCGGTCCGGATCGACGGCCCCGACCTCGACTGGCGCCGATACCAGAACCTTCTGACCTACACTCAGGTCCCGGTTCCCGAGGACGTCGCCGGGGCTGTGGCCCGCTACCTCGACGCCTTCGGCCTGGTCTTCGGCGCCTTCGACTTCGGTGTCGACGCCGCCGGGCGCTGGCATTTCTTCGAGTGCAACGCGAACGGCCAGTGGGCGTGGTTCCCGCCGCCGATCACCGGCCTGATCGCCGAGGCCCTGGCCGACCGACTCCAGAGAGGCACCAAGCCGTGAGCACCCCTGCCGAACTGCGCGCCGCCCTCGTCGACCGGCTCACCGGCGACGGCGTCCTCGCCGACCCGGCCTGGCGGGCAGCTGCGGCCGCCGTGCCGCGCGAAGCGTTCGTCCCCGAGTACTTCCTCACCGTGCCTGCGAGCGCGCCCACGGCCTACGCACCGGTCCTCCACGGCGACCCCGGCCGACTGGAAGGGATCTACCGCGACCAGACGCTGGTCACGCAGCTCGACGGCCACCTGAGCCCGTCGGACGTACAGGGGGCGGCGGTCGGAGCCCCTTCGTCCTCCTCCACTCTTCCCTCCCTCGTGCTGGAGATGTGGCAGCAACTCGGCGCTGAAGCCGGACACCGGGTGCTGGAGATCGGCACCGGCACCGGCTACTCCACCGCCCTCGGCGCTCACCGCCTCGGGGAGCACAACGTCGTGAGCGTCGAAGTCGATCCGGGGATCGGCGCGCGGGCGGCGGAGGCGATCAAAGCCGCGGGCTACTCTCCCACCCTCGTCATCGGTGACGGCCTTGCCGGGTACGCCGACGGCGGACCGTACGACCGGCTGATCGCGACCTGCTCGATCCGCTACCTCCCCCTCCCGTGGCTCCACCAGGTCAGGCCCGGCGGGAAGATCCTCGCCACGTTCACCGGGTGGAGCTTCGCCTTCGGTCTCGCGCTCCTCACCGTCACCGGGCCCGGGTGCGCGAGCGGCCGTTTCCTGCCCGGCCACGTGAACTTCATGGTCGCCCGGCCGCACGACCGGCCGCCGCGCCAGCCCATCACCCTGCTCTCCGGCGACG
This sequence comes from Streptomyces sp. FH025, assembly GCF_017427025.1. Taxonomy (GTDB): domain Bacteria; phylum Actinomycetota; class Actinomycetes; order Streptomycetales; family Streptomycetaceae; genus Kitasatospora. The sequence goes on along the minus strand of NZ_JAFLNG010000116.1, from coordinate 9,001 downwards.
CGAGGCCCTCCGAGATCGACCCGACGATCCTGAGCGACTGGACCGGCAAGTGGGTCGCCCAACTCGCCGCCCCCTCCGCCGAGATCATCGGCGCCGGAGAGCAGCAGATCCTCGTCGACTCCGCGACCGGATCCCATGCCCGCACCGCGCCGAACTCCGATGGCGGGTGGACCGTCACCCAGCGCGGCCCGTTGCGCCTGTGGGACCAGGTGGAGGCCGCCATCCAGGCCTGGCGGCAGCACGGAGCCCCCCACCAGCAGGGCTTCGGCATCACGATCGACGGCGACGGCCAGCGCGTGTGGATCGGCACCGAGGACGGCCCCACCTGGAACCTGCCGATCTGACTCACGGCGGGCCCGGTGGGTGGCACCGCGCAGCGCGCCGGCGAGTGGACGGACATCGAAACGCCCTGTGTGCGGCCAAGCGCCAGCGCTGTTGCGCGACTGCTACCTTCGGCAGGCCCGTGCCCGCCTGCGCGCCCCGGAAGAAGCGATGACAGGACAGACTGAACAGTCCTACGTGCCAACGGCTTTCCCGCACGAACTGCGCGACCGGGTTTGAGTGTGGGCCCGTTCACGAGCGCGCGTCGGCGGCGGCACGGCGTGCGACGGGCCGGGGGCCCGCGCACTTGAGTGACCAGGTGGCGCGGCGGCCGTCGCTGTTGACGCACTGGAACGTTACGGCGGTCTGCACGATGGTCCCGGTGATCGGGTCGTGGCGTTTGGTGCGGCGGACGAACGTGCCCACGCGGCCGTCGTGGTGGATGTACCAGCTTCCGCAGGGCGGCAGTGCGAGGGCTTCCACGCAGAGTCCTGCCGCTCGTTGAGGGCACCGGCATCCGCCCGTGTTCAGCTCGAACTGTGGTACGTAGGCGGCACCTTCGGGGCTGTCGTACCACGGCGGTGTCACCGGTTCGGTGTGCTGGCGTCTTTGGGCGGGCATGGCTGTTGGCTTCCTGCGGGTTCGGGGCAGCCGCCCGGAGCGCTCCGGGCGGCTGCGGGAGTGCCTACGCGGCGTGGCGTTCCTCGGCGGGGAAGCCGATGTAGAGCAGCGGTTGGCGTTGTCCGTTGTCGGCGGCCCGCACGGCGGCCCGGATGCGTGCCGCCATGTAGGGCTCGGTGTGGGCGTCCAGCTCGTCCGGGGAGATCCAGGCGTATCCCCGGACCTCCTCGGCCGCACCGACGGGGACGCCCTGACGGTCCAGGCGTCCCACCTCCTCATCGGTGGCGAACCCGCCGTCGCAGATGAAGTTGAAGCCCTCGACGGCCCCCGTCGACGGGTTGGCCGGGACCTGGTCGACCCCCAGGTGGTGGGCGATCCTGCGGTGCAGGCCGGTCTCCTCGGCCAGCTCGCGCGCCGCGGCGTCGGCGATCTGCTCGCCGGGGTGGACGGAACCGCCGGGCAGCTGGAGGCCCGGCCGGTAGGTGGGCTTGATCAGGAGGATCAGGCCGTCCGTGCTGCGGACCAGCACCAGCGCGCCGAGCCGGCGGCGGGGTTCCTTCTTGGCGTCGTTGTCCGACATCTGTTTCTCCTTGAGTAGTGGGTGTGGGGACGGTCAGTCGGCCGGGGTTGCCACCATCGGCACGTCCGCCAGCAGCCGGAACTCGCGGTGGCCGTCGCCGTGGTTGCGCGCAGCGTGCCGGGCGGCCCACGCCGAGGTCTCGTCCGCGCTGCGGACGGTGCGGGAGTCGAATCCGCACCCCTGGCAGATCATGACGAACGCGGCCGGGGCGAGGCGCGGGCTGTCGTCGGCCCGGACAGTCCAGCGCGCGAGCGGCGGATCGGCACCGGGGGAGCGGTTCACGCGGCATCCGCAGGGGAGTTGGAGCCGCGCGGCTCGCTCGGGACGATGCGCACGACGATCTGCGGCCCGTCGGGCAGCGGCGCCAGGCCGGCGGGGTCGACCTCCCGTTCCAGGCCGCCGCCCACGGGGCGCACGTAGGCGAGTCCGCGCTCCGTGCCCATGTACACGACGTTCGTGTTCGTCCTGATGTCCGTGACCAACTCACCGGGCTTCGGGCGGTAGATGGCGGCCTTCGGGCGGCCGGTGGGGGGCGTGGGGGTGCGCTTACGCGCCATGGGGAGGCTCCGTTCCGTAGTTCGATGACTACCGAGAGCGCTCACTGTCCTCTATGCTCCGGAACTGTTCAACTTGTCCCACGGTGTCAGATTGGTAGGACGAATAGCCTTGAACAAGCGGGACCTTGACCCCCAGGCATCCCCAGCGGCCGAGTTCGGCGCACTACTTCGCAAGTCGCGCGAGCAGCGGGGCTGGACACAGGAATACCTTGCCGAGCTGATCGGCTGCACATCGTCGTACATCTCCGCGCTTGAACACGGTCGAAGGAAACCAAGTCAACAGATCCTGATGGCACTTGACCGAGCGTTTGGCTCCGGAGAACAGTTCCTCAGGGAGTGGAGTGCGTCCGGTCAGCGGGTCTTGTTTGAGGGCTTCGTTGAGTACCTGCGCAACGAGGTGAAAGCTGTCGCCCTGAGGCTGTTCGAGATCAACATCATTCCGAGTCTGCTCCAGACCCCCGAGTACAGCCGAGCTTTTCAGGAAGCGCCTGTCCTGCGGGGGATCGCAACTCAGCAGCAGGCCGACGAACGGACCGAGAAGGTGCTGCTCAGGCAGCAGGCCCTCGCCCGAGATCCGGCGCCGCACGTTCAGGCGGTGATAGATGAGGGGGCGCTACGGCGGCCGATCGGTGGTCGGGACGTCATGGTGACGCAACTCAGGCACCTGGAAGCGCTCGCTTCACGTCCCCGTTTCCTGGTGCAGGTTTGCCCTATCTCGGCAGGAGAGAACCGGCCGTTCGGGCACCCAATTACGTTGCTGACCATGCCGAATAGGGTCATCGTGGGGTACGGCGAGACGCAGCGGCGCGGCTACCTCGAACGTGATCCGGAGACGCTGGCCGAGTGGGCCACTGAGTACGATCACCTCCAGGCCGAGGCGTTGCCCAGAGCAGCGAGCATCGAGCTCATTCGAGATGTGCGGAAAGGCTTTGAGCATGGATGATCTACGCAACGTCGCTTGGCATAAGAGTTCATACAGCACCCAAGGCGGGAACTGCATCGAGGTCGCTGCGAACGCTGTTCACACCGTTCCCGTCCGGGACTCCAAGGACCCCGAGGGCCCTGCCCTGGTCTTCCGGGCCGACGCTTGGTCGGCCTTCGTCGCCGCCGTCCGCAGCGGCGAGTTCGGCACCGTCTGATTCGTGCTGCTCAGGGCCCCACCACCCGCTCTCGGGTGGTGGGGCCTCGCGCCCTCTCAAGCGGAGTCCGTGGCCATGCTGCGCCGCGTCGTAGGCCCGGGCCCGCTCCTTCCCTGGTCTCCGACATATCGCGGGAAATCAGTCGTGTTCGATGTGGGCGGCATGTGGTCAACGGCTCGTCAGATGCTCCGAAGAGCTCGGAGACGATCAGCCGATGGTCATCAGATCCCTTGAAGGCGGCCGCGGGCCGCCTCGATCTCGTCCCGGGCGGCAGTGCCGAACACGGCTTGGTCCCGCAGAGCGGCGAACACGCGAGCGAAGTACGAGATGTTCTCGGGTCTGGACGTCTGGAACGCCCCCGACCAGAACTCTTGCTTGAGCAAGCTCTCGTCGAACAGGTAGAAGCCCTCACCGGGGTAGAGCGACCGTGGTCGGCCTTGCGGGATGATCCCGATGGACACGTACGGGAGCCTGGACACCTCCAGGAGGTGGTCAAGTTGCCCGTTCATCACCTCAGCACCGCCCGTATTGTTAGTTAGCGCTGAGGCTTCCATGAGGAATGAAAATATCGGCGCCCCGGTGCCGAGGAACCGTTTCCGGACCATGCGGTTCTGTGCCGCTTCCTCAACGTCATCCAACGGCAGGCCGTGCAGCTTGGCATGGATGGTGAACTGTGCCTTGGCGTACTCGACCGTCTGTAGGAAGCCGGGGATGAACAGCGACTCGTACACGCGGAGCAGCTTGGTCTTCGCGTACAAGTCCATCGCTTGGAACTGGAGACGCTTCATCCCCGGCCGGTGCCATCGCTTGTAGTCGGTCCACATCTGCTCGATCTCACGACTCATCGCGATGAGTTCGGGAGTCTGCCCCTCGACGGCACAGGCCGCTGCCCACCTTCGAATGTCTTCCTCGGTCGGGCTCTGCGTCCCGTGCTCGATCTTCGACACCTTGGTCTTGTGCCAACCACAGCGCTGCGCGAGTTCGACACCGGAAAGGTGGGCATCCCGACGGAGTTCCTTGAGCTGAGTCCCGAAAGCGCGCCTTGCGGACTCGGATGGTTCCTGGTCGGACATGTCGTTACGGCTTGTACTCACCATTGGGGACGCCAAGCGACCATGCCTGCTCGAACGCCTCGTTACAGAACCGGATCACGTCCGGATCGGTCGAGAGCTGGATGTCGGTCTGCTGGCTGTCTCCCCCGATGAGGTTGAAGACCACCAGGTCATCCCGGATCAGACAGTCGTTCCCCGGCAAGGGAAGCGCCGATACGAGAGGGCGGGGAAGCCACCGAAGACGTTCCGTGGGGTCGACCAACTCGACCGCCATCCGCTGGTAGTCCGAGAGCGGTTCGGAGACGACCCGCACACGCCGGTAAGGGAAGCCGGCAGCGGCCTTCCCGGCCAGGAACGCGCGATGCCCACGCATCGTCTCCTCGACCGTCTCAGTATCGCCTGCGCGCCATGCCTCGAACAACGGGCGGTCCACCTCATAGAAGTCCCGCAGCTCAAGCTTTCGAACCTCTTGGGCGGGCTCACCGAACAGCAGCTCAATTCGGCGCGACGCCGAGATCAATTCCATAGCGCTCCCTGACGTACTTCCGCACGAACACATCCATGGTCCGCCCGGACATCTCCCCGAACGTCTCGTCATCGGCCAGTGCGACGAGCTGATCCTGAACCTTCGGTCCGCGCTTCTTGAGCTGCACGATCCAGGAGCCACGGTCGGTCTCATAGAACGTCTCGCACTCGACTCCGCCTTGTGATTCGGGGTCCGTGCAGTAGAACGTAGCGGTCAAGTCATCGCCGTCGCTGCTCTGTTGCCGCATGTTGCTCCCCCCGTGATCGGGCCGCATGGCACCTCTGACCTTCGCTCTGTGACCACTCCGAGGTCAAGCGCTTGACGGCATCGAGGCCCTCTCGGGCGAACCTCCAGCAACTATGAGCAACTTCGTTGAGTGCCGTTGGCCAACGCCCCTATGGTCTAGCCCGCACCCCGCGCATGGTGAAGGAGAGGGAGCCGAAGATGAGCGCTGCCACCGCGCACGGCCTCACCACCCGGGGGAAGCCGGCACGGGACTCGCCGGGCCGAGTTCTCCGCCTGCCGGCGAGGCTGCAAACCGGCTCGGCCTCGCATGCGGAGTGCATGCGCCACCGGCACCAGCACTGAGCCGCCCACCCGGCGGTTCGTAAGCAGAGCGGAGGCATGACTTGAACACCACTGACTTCCTCAGGTCGCCGAACACCGTGCTGGCCAACGCTGTTGATGATGCGTTGGATGTTCTCCGCCCGCGCCTCCTGGAGACCGGGACGGAACGGATCGAGTTCACCGTGGGGACGCAACTCAATGGGCGGCCGCACATCGGTACGCACCTGGTGCAGTCCCTGTCGTTCTTGGTCGCCGAGCGGGCGCGGGACGAGTTCGGGGTTGAGACGGTCGTTGATTTCACGGCGCTGGACAACGCCCCGGCCGAGACGATCACCCGGGGCGGCCGCAAGCACCAGCTGACGTATCACCACCAACACGGTGACAACGGCATCCGGGCCGTGGTCGCCGAGCACTACGCGCCGCTCCTGGACGCGATGGCCCGCCATACGGGCATCGATTACCGGGTTGGCACCTACAGCGAGCAGCAGGCCGGCCCGGAGTTCCGGGCCGAGTTCCTGCGGACGCTGGAGTTCCTGGACGAGATCCGGTTCTGGCTGGCCCCGGCCAGCGGCACCGCTCACATTCGGCTGCCCTGCCCGGTATGCGGGTGGGCGGAGAAGTACGCCGACCACACCCGGCTACTGGAACTCGACGGCTCTGGGGCGTTGTTCGAGGCGCGGTGCCACGCGCACGGATGGTACGAGGTGGACGTCACGCCGCTCGGTGGCGGCTACCTCGACCTCTCGACCCTCTATCGCAACGTGGTCAAAGAACGGTCCTACCTGCCCGGGGACAGCACGTTGCACATCATGGTGAAAGGCGGAGACTGGGCGTTCGGCTGCCAGCTCGTCGACGGCGCGCACGCCGCGATCGGTGTACCGGCCAGCCCGGTGCCTCTGCGCGTCTTCACCCCTCAGATCCTCGGCAGCGACGGCGGGAAGCTCTCCAAGAGCCTCCTGAACGCGTCTGCTGACGCCGGAGAGGCGGTGGGAGGCAGCACTGCGGAGTGGCTGCTGAACCCGGCTGTGTGGCCCGGCACGCAAGCGGACTACGTGGACGCGCTCGCGGGTGTCGGTGAGCTGATGCTCAGCAACCCGAGGCACTTCTACCGGTCCTACACCACGACCGCATTGGAAGCCCTGATGACCACCCGCCAGCCTGCCAGGAACCAGTCCCAGGCGCATGGCCGTCCCCGCAACATCCAGATCTACAAGCAGTACTTCGACCTGATCGCCGACGGCTCCAAGACCGTCGAAGTCCGCGTGGCCTACGACTCGATGAAGCGGGTCAAAGCCGGGGACCTGCTCAACTTCACCTGTCGCGGTGAGGAGTGCCTGACTCGCGTCAAGCGCATCGGCCGGTACCGGACGTTCAAGGAGATGTTCGCCACCGAGGACGTGAAGGCGGTCAACCCGAACGCGACCGAGGCCGACCAGCTGCGGGCGATCCAGGCGATCTTCCCGCCTCACAAGGAAGCCCTCGGGGTGATCACGTTCGAGATCGAACGGGTGAACGTCGATGGGTAAGCCACGGCGGGTACTGGTGGTCTGCAAGGGCAACCACTGCCGGTCCCCGATCGCGGCCCTGATCATCGCCGAGCGGTCCGGCGGAGCACTCGACGTGCGCTCGGCCGGCACCCGCAACTGGCACGTCGGCAAGCCCGCCCACCCGCTGATGATCGAGGCCGCCGCCGCCTTCGGCTACGACCTCACCGAGCACCGGGGCCAGGTGCTGGACGAGGAACTCCTCTCCTGGGCCGACGACCTGATCGCGGTCGACGACGAAACCGCTCTGGCCGTCGAAGTGCTGGCCGGTCCGCAGCGCCCGGTTCGCATCCTCGGTGAGGGCATCACCGACCCGTGGGGTGGTGGCCCTGAGGACTTCGTTATGACCGTTCTGGAGATCCAGGAAGCCACCAGCCTGTTCTACGCGGCCTGACCGCCGCCCCAAGCACCCCGGTCATCCGTCGTTCCCCCGTGGGGATGGCCGGGGGCGCCAATGCTTTCCGGGGCTACAGCGCCGGGCTTCCGGGCGCCGAGGCCGCCGTGGCCCTCGGCCTGCCCGGGGCGTGAGCAGCGCTCACGCCCCGGGCAGCGTTGCTCAGCCGCTGATCGGGCGGGTGTCCAGGCGGACGTGGTCCACCGCCCAGTACCAGTTGTTGCCCGCGTCGTACATGCGGAACTTCAGCGTCACCGAGCGAGCGCCCGCCGGGACGGCGAAGCGGCGGGTCACCTGAGCGTTCTGCACGTCCTTGCCGGCGTTGTCGTTGCCGGTCGCGTCGGCACTGTAGAACACCAGCCGAGCCTCCGTACCGTTGTCGAACACCGCCGTCACCGACGCCTTCTGCGGCGCCTCCTGCCGGTAGTGCGAGTCGAAGGCCAGGTATAGGGCCTCAGCGCCCGCCGGGATCGGGACGGCAGGGGAGACCAGGGTGGAATCAAACACACCCTTGCGCGACGGCGAGCCGGTGTCGTCCCAGTCGTCGGGGTCGGCGACGGCGACGATCCCCAGCGCCCGGGTGAACTTCTCACGGTCCTGGGCCCCGAGCGCGGCCCACTCGCGCTTGGTGTGGAACGTCCAACCCTGCAACCGCACCGTCCCCTGCGGCATGCCAGAAGCATTGACCACCGACCAGCCCGCAGGAGCCTGCGCCGTCCAGCCGAGCAGCCCGGACTCCGGCCGCAGCACCCCGGCCAGCGACTCGAAGTCCTCGCCGAGCAGGTGCCCGGCCATCACCGGGGCGGTGCGGGCGGCGAGTTCGCCGTCGGCGACGGCGAAGCGGTCCCCGGCCAGGGCCCGGGCGGTGACCAGCAGGCGATACGCGGCACCGTCGGGCAGGACAGCGGGCGGGGTGACCTCCCACACCGCACTGGCACTGGCACCGGCGGCCAGCGAGGCGGGCGGCGCGGTGACCGGCGCGATGGCCCAGCCCGGCGGGACGACGGGCTGCGCCTCCAGCTGGGTGAGGGCGGCGGCGGTGGCGGTGAAGGTGGCGGTGACCTTGGCGGGGCGTCCGGGCAGCAGGATCGGCTCGTCGATGGTGGCCGAGGCGGCGCCGAGGGTGACCTCCACGGCGAGCGGGTCGGCCAGGCCGATGGCGGGGTCGGTGAGGGTGCGCTCGTCCCAGGGGAAGCGGCCGGCGATGCGGCGGCGGAAGGTCAGGTCGCCGCGCACGGCGACGGTGACGTCGTACCAGCCCTCGGGCCCCACCTTGAGGTTGACGGTGCGGTCGTCGCCGGCCGCCACGCGCACCTCGCGCAGCCCGTCGCCGTAGGCGAGGTCGCCGACGAGGAAGGTCTGGGCGGTGCGCGAGCGGTTGATCACGTCCACCTCCAGCACCCGGCCGCCGCCCTCCTCGGACAGCGACACCTCGTACGCCGAGGCACTGTCGCCGCGCAGGTGCCACAGCGCGCCGTTCGGGCCGTGGACGCGCAGGTCGTAGCCGGCGGGCCCGACCTTCCACACGTCCGACAGGCGGCTCTTCGCCGCGACGGTGTAGTGCAGGGGGGCCTCGCCGGGAGCCGGGTAGAGGGCGAACACCGCGCCCTGGCGGCCCTGGTTGATGAAGTCCAGAGTCAGCTCGTCGCCCTTGAGCCGGGGCTTGACCAGCAGGTCGTACGGCGCCGGGCGGGCGGTGC
>NZ_JAFLNG010001159.1 GCF_017427025.1 Streptomyces sp. FH025 | reverse complement strand
TCCGGCGGAGTGAGGCCGGTCACCTGCCGCCGATGGTCACTCCTGGTTGGCCAGGGTGGGGTAGAGCGGGTACTTCTCGGCCAGGGCGGTGACCCGGGCCTTCAGCGCGGCGGCGACGGTCTCGTCGAAGGCGGGCTTGAGCGCCTCGGCGATGATGTCGGCGACCTCGCGGAAGTCCTCGGCCTGGAAGCCGCGGGTGGCCAGGGCCGGGGTGCCGATGCGCAGGCCCGAGGTGACCATCGGCGGGCGCGGGTCGTTCGGGACGGCGTTGCGGTTGACGGTGATGCCGACCTCGTGCAGCCGGTCCTCGGCCTGCTGGCCGTCGAGCTGGCTGTTGCGCAGGTCGACCAGGACGAGGTGCACGTCGGTGCCGCCGGACAGCACGCTGACGCCGGCCTCGGTGACGTCCTCCTGGAGCAGGCGCTCGGCGAGGATGCGGGCGCCCTCCAGGGTGCGCTGCTGGCGCTCCTTGAACTCCTCGGAGGCGGCGACCTTGAAGGCGACGGCCTTGCCCGCGATCACGTGCTCCAGCGGACCGCCCTGCTGGCCGGGGAAGACCGCGGAGTTGATCTTCTTGGCGTACTCGGCCTTGGACAGGATGACGCCGCCGCGCGGGCCGCCCAGGGTCTTGTGGGTGGTGGTGGTGACCACGTCCGCGAACGGCACCGGGTTGGGGTGCAGCCCGGCGGCCACCAGGCCGGCGAAGTGCGCCATGTCCACCATGAGCAGGGCGCCGACCTCGTCGGCGATCCGGCGGAAGGCGGCGAAGTCCAGCTGGCGCGGGTAGGCGGACCAGCCGGCGATGATCAGCTTCGGCTGGTGCTCCTTGGCCAGGCGCTCAACCTCGGCCATGTCGACCTGACCGGTCTTCTCGTCCACGTGGTACGCGGCCACGTTGTAGAGCTTGCCGGAGAAGTTGATCTTCATGCCGTGGGTCAGGTGACCGCCGTGGGCCAGGCTCAGGCCCAGGATGGTGTCGCCCGGCTGGATCAGCGCGAACATGGCGGCGGCGTTGGCCTGCGCGCCGGAGTGCGGCTGGACGTTGGCGTGCTCGGCGCCGAACAGGGCCTTGATGCGGTCGATCGCGATCTGCTCGACCACGTCGACGTGCTCGCAACCGCCGTAGTAGCGGCGGCCGGGGTAGCCCTCGGCGTACTTGTTGGTGAGCACCGAGCCCTGGGCCTCCATGACCGCCACCGGGGCGAAGTTCTCGGAGGCGATCATCTCCAGGGTGGTCTGCTGGCGGTGCAGCTCGGCGTCGACCGCGGCGGCGATCTCCGGGTCGAGGGCGTGCAGGGACTGGTTGAGAACCGTCATGGTGGTGGTCTTCCCTGGGAGGAGAGT
>NZ_JAFLNG010001158.1 GCF_017427025.1 Streptomyces sp. FH025 | reverse complement strand
CCGACGGGGCGCCCGCCGGGCGGGCCGTCGGAGCGAACTTCCGGGCGGGGTGGTCAGAGCCCGGCGGCGAGCGGCAGGCCCAGGTGGGTGCGGGCGAGTTCACGCACCCCGTCGCCGTCGACCAGGTGGATGTGCCGGTGGCTCTCCTCGGCGGTGAGGTCCAGGGCCTCGTCGCTGAAGCGGCCGGTGGTCAGCCGCAGGCCGCGCTCGGCGGACTCTTCCCGGACGGCCTCGGCCAGGGTCTCGACCTGCTCCACGGTCACCGGCGCGGCGCCCCGGGAGGCCCACACCACCCAGCGTCCGGGCAGTGCGCTGCCGGGGGCGCCCTCGCCGGTGGCGACCAGCCCGGCCGGGCCGCGCAGCCGTACGCTCCACTCGGCGAGCCCGCCCCGGGTGAGCAGGTCTCGCACCAGCTGGGCGAACTCGTTGGCGGACAGGTCGGGCGCGGAGGGGACGGTGGCCCCGGTCCTGGCGGCCGGTTCGACGGACACCCGGGCGTACGGGTCCGGGGTGACGGCGGCGCCGAGCTGGCGCAGCCGGACCAGCGCCTCGTCCTGTTCCGCGTCGGCGTAGACGCCCTCGTCGTCGCGCTCCTCGTACGGGGTCTCCGGAGGTAGCAGCCGGGTGCGGGCCAGGGCGTCGCGGTCGGCGTCCACGCTGAGCAGGCAGAGCGGCTCCGCGGTGCCGGGCTCGCGCAGCCAGCCGTTGAGGACGACCCCGGCGAGTATCTCGTCGGTGTCCACGGCGTCGGCGGCCTGCAGGGCGCGCAGCGCGAGCCGGGCGACCAGCCGCAGGTAGTCGGTGGCCCGGTCCGCGGGCGGGCGGGGCACCGGGACGATGTCGCCGTCGGGGGCCAGCCGGTAACCGGTGAGCGAGGGCACCAGGTCGAGCGGGGGCAGGTCGAGGTCCAGGACGGCGGTGCGGGTGAGCGGGCGGAAGACCGCCCGGCAGGGGGCGGGCAGATCCTGGGTGGCGGTCTCGGCCGCGGCCAGTGCCCGCTCCAGCAGCGACTCCACGGCGGCCGGCTCGGCCAGCCGGTAGGCCCGGCGGCACTCCTCCAGGGTCTCGTTGTACTCGCGCACCGCGCGGGCCCGGACCTCCTCGGCCGCTTCGTGGGCGCGCCGGGACTCGTCGGCGGCCGGGCTGCCGGCCTCGGCCCGGCTGGTGCGCCACTCGCGCAGGGCGCGCTGGTGCGCGAGCCGGGCCTGGGCCAGTTCGCGCTGGTAGCCGGAGTCGAGCAGGCGGCGGGAAGGGCCGCTCTCCGGGTCGGCCGCGGCCGGCTCGTCGGGGGCGAAGTCCTCCCAGCGGGGCTCGGGTGCCTCGGCCGTGTCCGGGCCGTCGCCCG
>NZ_JAFLNG010001157.1 GCF_017427025.1 Streptomyces sp. FH025 | reverse complement strand
CCCTTCTTCGTGCGGTGCTACCGCCGGCCGGCGGTGACCGCCGGTTCGCTCCACTGCTCGGGGACGGTGACCGGCGCCTCGGCCGTCTCCCGGGCGGGCACCCTGGGCAGCCGGTAGACCCACTCGTGGTAGAGCCAGCGGGCGGCGAGGAAGCCCACGGCGAGGCAGAGTTCGCCGCCGATGGCGTCCATCCAGAAGTGGTTGGCGGTCGAGACGATGACCAGCAGGGTGGTCGCCGGGTAGAGCAGGCCGAGCACCCGCACCCACGTCCGGCGGGCCAGGAAGAAGATCGCCAGCCCGCACCACATCGACCAGCCGATGTGCATCGAGGGCATCGCCGCGTACTGGTTGGAGACGTGCGCGGCGGGACCGGAGGCCATCGAGCCCCAGGTGCCGTGGACCTTCACGGTGTCGATGAATCCGCCGTCGGTCATCAGCCGCGGCGGGGCCAGCGGGAAGAAGTAGAAGCCGACCAGCGCGATCCCGGTGGTGACGAACAGCACGGTGCGGGCGGCGACGTAGCGGCCGGGGTGGCTGCGGTAGAGCCATACCAGCACGCCGATGGTGATGACGAAGTGCAGCGTCGCGTAGTAGTAGTTCATCCCGGTGATGAGCCACCCGACGCCGTCCACGGCGTGGTTGATCGAACGCTCGACGGCGATGCCGAGGTTCTGCTCGAACTCCCAGATCCAGCTCGCGTGCTTCTGGGCTATCGAGGCCTGTTCCGGGACGGCGTTGCGGACGATCGAGTAGATCCAGTAGCTGATCCCGATGAGGGCGAGCTCGAACCAGATCCGCGGCCGGGCCGGCGAGCGGCGCTGGTCGCGGATGCGGTCGCGAAGGGCGGCGGTACGGGACTGGGCGGCACGGGCGGTTCCTTCGTGCAGACGGGCCGAGGGGGCCTTCGCTGCTTCGGAACCGCCACCGTGGGCCGCGTCGGCGCGCCCGGCGACGCCTCGCTTGATCTCGGTCGGTTCCCCCATGGACGAGAAGTCTGCCAGACCACTCGTAGCCGTCTGCTCATCCTCCGGAAGTGGATTCTTCACCGGCCGTCCCCCTTGAGGGGTACGGGCCGGATCCCACCGGGGTAGGGGGTGCGATCGAGTCTGGTGCTTACCGGTGGGACGGACATACGTCCCATTGTCACGCCCGTCGTTCGAAGGGCGTAACCGGGGTGGCGGCAGCGGACGGTGACCTGCATCTCCTTGCTACGAAACGGTTTCTGCATCTTGCTGAAACATATTGCAGGCCGCTAGCTTCCTGGGAAATCGATCGACCCTTCCCCTAAGGGAGCCCTCAGTGGCCGATGCCCCGCTCCGTCCCCGACGGAGCACTGCCCCCCGACGAAGCGCT
>NZ_JAFLNG010001156.1 GCF_017427025.1 Streptomyces sp. FH025 | reverse complement strand
TCCCGCCGAGCGCTGGCGCCTGCTGCTCGGCCGCCCGGGCGCCGGCAGCCCGTCCGGTCGCTGCGCCCGACTCGCCACCGCGCTCGACGAGTTGTACGGCAGCGGGCACGGCGAGGGCTCAGGCCCGCGCCTCGACGGCAGGTCCGGCGGCCGCGAGGCCCCGTTCCCCGGTGTGCGGGAGTGGGCGGAGGAGCTGGAGGTCCTGTTCGGTCCGGGCGTGCGCGAGGAGGTGCTGGCGGCGGCCGTCGCCCAGGGCCGGACGGACGTCCTGGAGGCGATCGACCCGTCCGCCGTCCGGCCGTCCGTCGACCTGCTGCGCACGGTGCTGGAGCACGCGGGCGGCCTGCCGGAGGCCCGGGTGGCCCGGCTGCGTCCGCTGGTGCGGCGCCTGGTGGACGAGCTGAGCCGCGAGCTGGCGACCAGGCTGCGCCCGGCGCTGACCGGCATCAGCGTGCCGCGCCCGTCCCGTCGCCCCGGCGGCGGCCTGGACCTCGACCGGACGATCCGGGCCAACCTCGCCACCGCCCGCCCCGCGCCGGACGGCGCCGGCACCCTGATCGTGCCCGAGCGGCCGGTGTTCCGGACCAGGGCCCGGCAGGCCAATGACTGGCGGCTGATCCTGGTGGTGGACGTCTCCGGGTCGATGGAGGCCTCCACGGTCTGGGCGGCGCTCACCGCCTCGATCCTGGCCGGGGTGCCGTCGCTGAGCACGCACTTCGTCGCCTTCTCCACCGAGGTCCTCGACCTCACGGAGCGGGTGGCGGATCCGCTGAGCCTGCTGCTGGAGGTGCGGGTCGGCGGCGGCACCAGCATCGCGACCGGCCTGCGGTACGCGCGGGAGCTGGTGACGGTGCCCTCCCGGACGCTGGTCGCGGTGGTCAGCGACTTCGAGGAGGGCGGCCCGGTCACCGGGCTGCTGGCGCAGACCCGGGCCCTGGTGGACTCCGGGGTGCACCTGCTCGGCTGCGCGGCGCTGGACGACACCGGGACGGCGCGTTACTCGAAGGCGGTCGCGGGCCGGCTGGTCGCGGCCGGCATGCCCGTGGCGGCACTGAGCCCGCTGGAACTGGCCCGCTGGGTGGGGGAGAAGGTGTGATGAGCACGACGGCACACACGAACGAGTGGCCGGGTGTCCGGCCGGAGGTGGTCGCGGAGGTGGTGGCCGGGCTGAGCGCCCGCCTCCAGAAGCGACTGGACGCCGCGGCGGCGAAGCTGGCACAGCGTCCGGTGGCCCGCGAGGGCGACGAGTGGCGGGTGCAGGTGGACGAGGAGGCCCTGCTCGTCCTGCACGCCCCGGGCGGGGTGGTCGCCGGCCCGGGCGACGTCCGCTGCGGCTGCCTGCTCGCCCCGGCC
>NZ_JAFLNG010001155.1 GCF_017427025.1 Streptomyces sp. FH025 | reverse complement strand
AAGGTGAGCCGGGCTCCGGACCAGTCCTCGCCGGTGCGCTGCCAGACCACCGCCTCGGACTCCAGGCGCAGGCCGGCGCCGTTCCGTCCTTCCGGGGAAAGGGTGGCGCGGTAGGAGGGGCGCCAGAGCGCGCACGGCACCAGGTGGCTGACGGTCAGCTCGACCGGGCCGGGCCGCTCGGCCTCGACGGTGAGCTCCAGGTGGGCGTGCAGCTCGGCGGGCTCCTCCTCGGCCTCGTCCAGCGCGGTCAGGGCCCGGGAGCGCTCCTGGTCCAGGCGGCGCAGCCGGGAGTGGGTGGCGCGCAGCTCCTCGCCGTGGCGCTCCCGCTCGGCGTCCACCCGGTCCAGCTCGCGGGCCCAGCGGGTGCGCTCGATCTCGCCGACGCCGGCCCCCTCGCCGATCTCGCGCAGCAGGTCGGCGGAGAGCTGGGCGAGCAGGGCCAGCCGGGCGTCCAGCCGGGCGCGGGCCTGGTCGGCCTGGCGGTACTCGGCCTCCAGCGCGTGCAGCCGGTGACGCAGCGCGGAGTCCTCGGGGCCGGGCGGCAGCGGGGCGCGAGGGGTCCAGGTGCGGACCAGCCGGGCCTCCAGCACCCGGGTGCCGGGGGCGGCGGTCTCGGCGCGCAGGGTGCGGTCGACGGCGAGGGCGGTGAGCGGGCCGAGGCGCAGCCGCTGGACGCCCCCGGTCAGCTCGACGGTCACCGTGCGCTCGACCTGGGCGCGGTCCTCCAGGCAGGTGACGGCGGTGACGGGGAGGGCGGTGTCCTGAGTGGGGGTGGTGGCTCCGGTCATCTCTCAGTTCCTCCGGTTTCCGCCGACGATGGCCTTTCCGGCCGGGATCTTGATCTGGTAGCCGCCGTCCAGCTCGGCGCCGCCGCCCGGCGGGAGGTCGACCCGCCAGAGCCGGGTGCCGGGCGGGCACTCCGGCGAGGGGACGGCCGGGGCGTGCCAGTCGGCGCGCTCCTCGATCCGGATCTCGGCGTCGGAGGTGACCGGCACGCGCTCGCGGACCTCCACCGTGACGGTGCGGCCGAGCCGGTTCGCCAGCCGGACGTGAACCCGGTGGTCGAGCACGGTGCTGTTGCCCTTCAGCATGCCCGTGGTGGATTCGCGCAGCTCGGTGCGGCGCGCCACCTCGATGCTCTCGGTCACACCGATGCCCAGGCGGCGGGTGCCGCCGGGGGCCAGGGTGGGCAGGGCGGCGGTGAGCAGGAACTCGTCGTCCACGGTGACCTCGACCGGGCCGGCCAGGACGGCGCGGTCGGTGCGGTTGGCGAGCACCAGGGTCGCGTACACCTTCTCCTCGACGGCGGGGACGGTGACGTACTCGGGGCTGACGGAGAGCGGGATCTCGTCCACGG
>NZ_JAFLNG010001154.1 GCF_017427025.1 Streptomyces sp. FH025 | reverse complement strand
TTGCAGTACCGAAAGCACTCGCATGCCCACAGACCGGGAGGACCCCCCGTGCGGTACCACAACTCGATCATCGACCTGGTCGGCAACACGCCGCTGGTCAAGCTGAACAAGGTCACCGAGGGCATCAGCGCGACCGTGCTGGCGAAGGTCGAGTACTTCAACCCCGGTGGCTCGGTGAAGGACCGCATCGCGATGCGCATGATCGAGGCCGCCGAGGCCTCGGGCGCCCTCAAGCCGGGCGGCACCATCGTCGAGCCGACCTCCGGCAACACCGGTGTCGGCCTGGCGATCGTGGCCCAGCAGAAGGGCTACAAGTGCATCTTCGTCTGTCCGGACAAGGTGTCCACCGACAAGATCAACACCCTGCGCGCGTACGGCGCCGAGGTGGTCGTCTGCCCGACCGCCGTCGCCCCGGAGCACCCGGACTCGTACTACAACGTCTCCGACCGCCTCGTCCGGGAGACCCCGAACGCCTGGAAGCCGGACCAGTACTCCAACCCGGACAACCCGGCCTCGCACTACCACTCCACCGGTCCGGAGCTGTGGGAGCAGACCGAGGGGAAGATCACCCACTTCGTGGCGGGCGTCGGCACCGGCGGCACCATCTCCGGCACCGGCAACTACCTGAAGGAGGTCTCCGGCGGCAAGGTCAAGGTGATCGGCGCCGACCCGGAGGGCTCGGTCTACTCGGGCGGCACCGGTCGTCCGTACCTGGTCGAGGGCGTCGGTGAGGACTTCTGGCCGACCGCCTACGACCGCAACGTCGCGGACGAGATCGTCGCCGTCTCCGACAAGGACTCGTTCCAGATGACCCGCCGCCTGGCCAAGGAGGAGGGCCTGCTGGTCGGCGGCTCCTGCGGCATGGCCGTGGTGGCCGCGCTGGAGGTGGCCCGCGGGCTCGGGCCGGACGACGTCGTGGTGGTGCTGCTGCCGGACGGCGGCCGCGGCTACCTGTCGAAGATCTTCAACGACGACTGGATGGCCGACTACGGCTTCCTGCCCTCGGCCACCGACGAGGCCCACATCGGCGAGGTGCTGGCCCGCAAGGAGGCCATCGAGCAGGCCGGCATCCCGCAGTTCGTCCACATGCACCCGGGCGAGACCGTCGCCGAGGCGGTCCGGGTGCTGCGCGAGTACGGCGTCTCGCAGATGCCGGTGGTCTCCCCGGGTGCCGGGCACCCGGACATCATGGCCGGCGAGGTGATCGGCTCGGTGGTGGAGAAGCTGCTGCTGGAGGGCATCTTCGCCAAGGAGATCGAGCTGACCGACACCCTGGACAAGGTGATGTCCAAGCCGCTGCCGGTGGTCGGCTCGGGCGAGACCGTCACCAACCTGATGACCGTGCTGGAGAAGGCCGACGCGGCGG
>NZ_JAFLNG010001153.1 GCF_017427025.1 Streptomyces sp. FH025 | reverse complement strand
GCTCGGCCAGCGGCGCCTCGGGCCGGTCGAGGTAGCCGCGCAGCAGCTCCAGCAGGCGCTCGGAGAGCAGCACGGCCTCGGTCTCGCCGAAGAGGTCGGCGTCGTAGTCCCAGACCAGGGTCATCCCGGCGGCGCCGTGCTTCTCGCCGACCACCCTGCGGTCGTCGGGCAGCAGCACCAGGTCGAGGTCGAAGCGGGTGGTGCCGGTGTTGAAGCCCTCGTAGAGGGAGACCTCCAGGCCGGGCGCCTGGACGTCGGGCAGCGGGGCGTCGTGGGCGCTGAACATCACGTTGAACAGCGGGTTGTCGGCGCCGCCGGTGTGCAGCCCGAGCCGGCGGGTCAGCTCCTGCACCGGCAGGTCCTGGTGCGGCAGGGCGCGCAGCAGGACGTCGGTCGCCTCGTCCACGGCCTCGGTACCGGGGGCGGCCGGGTCGAGGCGCAGGTGCAGCGGCACGGTGTTGACGAACATGCCGACGGTGCCCTCGAAGCCCTCCGGGCGGTTGCCGACGGCGGTGCCGATGGTCAGCTCGTGGTGGCCGCTGTGCCGGCGCAGCAGTTCGCCGAACAGGGCCAGCAGGGTGCTGAACGGGGTGTGGCCGTCGGCCCGGCTGCGCTCGCGCAGCCGCTCGGCGAGGTCGGCGCCGATCGCCTGGCGCAGCTGCCCGCCGTGGTGGCGGCGCTCGGCGGCCGGCCGGGCCAGCCCGGGCAGGGTGACCTCGCGCGGGGCGTCGGCCAGCTCCCGGGTCCAGAAGGCGAGGGCGCGCTCGCGGGCGTCCGGGTCGGCGGCGGTGCGGGCGTGCTCCTCGTACGAGGGGGCGTCGGCCAGTTCGTACGGCTGGTCCAGGACGCGGGCGCGGTAGACGGTGAACAGGTCGCGCAGCAGGATCGCGAAGGAGTGGCCGTCGTGGACGAGGTGGTGCTCGACGTGGATCAGCCGGTGGTGGTCCTCGCCGAGCCGGACGAGGTGCCAGCGCAGCAGCGGGGCGCGGGAGGTGTCCAGCGGCTCCTCGGCCTCGGCGGCGAGCAGCGCGCGGAAGACGGCCTCCGGGTCGTCCTCGGCGGCGAAGTCGCTGTGCCTCAGCTCCGGCCGGCAGTGCTCGGCGACCCGCTGGCCGGGCACGCCCTCCGGTCGGGCCACCAGCTCGAGCCGCAGGCCGGGGTGCCGGTCGAGGACGGCGGCGAGGCCGGTGTGCAGCGCCTCGCGGTCGAGGGCGCCCCACAGGTCGAGCACGGCCGTGAAGTTGTAGGCGCGGCTGCCCGGCAGCATCTGCTCGTGCAGCCAGACGATCTCCTGCGAGGGAGAGAGTGCGAACATGGGCGATTCCCTTGTGTGGTGGGCGTGTCGGCACTACTGGGGTGGCCGGGCTC
>NZ_JAFLNG010001152.1 GCF_017427025.1 Streptomyces sp. FH025 | reverse complement strand
CATGGAGTTGACGGCCGCGCAATGAGCGCGCGGTCTACGACGACGGCGACCGCCCTGCGGTTGCCGGTCAGCCGAGCTTGTTGATGCGCCCCGCCAGGGCCCGCAGCTCACGGTCGTAGGGGCGGTGGTGGAGAGCCATCGCGATCGTCTCGCGGGCCTCCGCGTAGTAGCCGAAGTTGGCCTGGGCGACGGCGAAGGAGCTGAGGACGACGCCGAGTTCGTTGTGCAGTTTGGCCGTGTCCTCCGGATCTCCGGACAGCTCGATCGCCTCCTTCAGCAGCGCGATCGCGTCGGCGTAGCGGCGGCGCTCGTAGAGGCCGGCCGCTTCGCCGCGCCACACGCTGACCATCAGTCGGCGGATGTCGACCGAGTCGTCGTAGGACTTGGCCCTCACCAGCATGGCGGCCTGCTCCGTGAACGGGCTGTCCTGCATGCCGTCGATGACGTGGTTGGCGAGCATCACCGCGACCCGGCGCGGGGCCTCGCTCCCGAGGTCGCCGTCCCACTCGGGGTCGGCGTGCAGCGCCTCGGCCATCAGCTCGATGGCGCCGGCGTGGTTGTCGGCGAAGGCGGCCGAGCGGGAGAGCTGGCGCAGTACGAAGGCGAGGCCGTGCCGGTGGTCCGGGTCGGAGCCGAGGTCGACCAGCTGCGCCCACAGGTCGGCGGCCTCCATCAGCTCCTCGTCGGAGGCGTCGGGGCGGCTGAGCTGGCCGGCCCGGTTGGCGAGGGCGGCCCGTAGGAACTGCTGGGCGGTCTGGTCGCCGGGGACGAGGTCGAGGCTCTTCCCCAGCAGGGCGATGGCGCGCGGGTAGTCCTTCTCCTCATTGTTGATCTTGCGGGCCCACTGGGCGTAGGTGGCGCCGAGGTCGCCGCGCACCTCGCGGTCCGTCGGGGCCAACGCGTAGGCCTTCTCCAGCAGTTCGGCCGCTCCGGCCTGGTCGTCGTCGCTGCTCTTGAGCAGGGCGCGGGCGGCCCGCACCCCGGACTCGGCGGCGATGGCGGCCGCGTCGGAGGGCAGCACGAGGCCGGGGACGGTCCGCGCGCGGGTGAGGCTGTCCAGGGCCTCGCGCCAGTCCTGGTTGCGGTGGTGCTCGCGGGCCTGGCTGATCAGGGCCGCGCCGAGCAGCGCCTGCCAGCCCTCGCCGCGCTCGCCCTCGGCCACCGCGTCCAGCGCGGCGACGGCGGCGGCCTGCCGGCCCTGGAGGTGCAGGTAGCGCTGCGGGCCGAGCGCGCCGAACAGGTCGAGGGCCCGGGTGGGCGCGGGCGCGTCGGGGCCCGCGAGGCGCCGCCAGGCGCGTACGGCCTGCTCGAACGCGGGGGCCCAGGCGGCGAGTTCGGGCTCCGCACGGAACAGCCGGTCGAGGGTGGGGCC
>NZ_JAFLNG010001151.1 GCF_017427025.1 Streptomyces sp. FH025 | reverse complement strand
GGCCGGAGGGCCGCAGGTGGCGCAGCGCGCCGTGGCTGAGTCCGTGCAGCGGGACGGCGCGCAGCTGCTCCTTGACCGAGCGCAGGGTGTCGTGCCAGCCGGCGTCGGGGTCGACGCGCAGGGCGAGCGGGAACTCGGCGGTGAACCAGCCGACCGTGC
Organism: Streptomyces sp. FH025; assembly: GCF_017427025.1. Classification (GTDB taxonomy): domain Bacteria; phylum Actinomycetota; class Actinomycetes; order Streptomycetales; family Streptomycetaceae; genus Kitasatospora. The sequence goes on along the minus strand of NZ_JAFLNG010001151.1, from coordinate 1,214 downwards.
GGGAGAGGTCGAGGTCCGCGAAGAGGTCCTCGCGGCCGTGCCCCTCCACGCCTATCAGCACGGTGTCCCGGCCGCACCAGCGGGCCAGGGTGCGGCCGAGGGCGCTGAGCAGGACGTCGTTGACCTGGGTGCGGTAGACCTCGGGGGCCAGGCGCAGCAGCGCGTCGGTGGTCCGCTCGTCCAGCGTGACGCCGACGGTGGCGGCGGTGGCGTGGGTGTTGGGGCCGGGCGAGCCGGCGGGCAGGGCGGCCGGGGCGGCGCCGGTGCGCGTCCAGTGGTCGAGGTCGCCGTCCAGGGCGCCGGAGCGGGTGTGCCGCTCCAGCCGGGTGGCCCAGTGGCCGTAGGAGGTGGCGACGGGCGGCAGTTCGACGGGGGCGCCGGTGCGGGCCGTGCGGTAGGCCGCTTCGAGGTCGGCGAGCAGGATGCGCCAGGAGACGCCGTCGACGGCCAGGTGGTGGACGGTGAGGACGAGTTGGCCGGGCTCGTCGGCGCCACGGTCGAAGAACAGGGCGCCGACGGAACGGCCCTCGACGGGGTCGAGCGAGCGCTGGGCCTCGTCGGTGGCCTGCTGCACCCGCTGCTCCAGGGCGGCGGCGTCGAGGCCGGTCGCGTCGAGGTGGGTGAAGACGCCCTCCGGTCGCTGCTCCCCCGTCTCCTGGTGCCAGCCCGCGTCGGTGTGGCGGAAGCGGGTGCGCAGCGCCGCGTGGTGGTCCACCAGGGCCAGGACCGCCCGGTGCAGGGCTGCCGGGTCGGTGCCGGGGGCGAGTTCCAGGCGCTGGGTCATGGTGAAGCGCAGGGCGTCGCCGGGGCGGCGGCCGTCGAGGTACCAGTGCTGGATCGGGGTGAGCGGGGCCTCGCCGGGATCAGCCTCGGCCAGTCCATGACTTTCCATCAGTTCACTGGTGTTCAGCGCGAGTTCGGCGACGTTCTGGTGCCGGAAGACGTCCTTGGTGGTGAGGGCGAGTCCGGCGGCTCGGGCGCGGGAGACGATCTGGATGCTGAGGATGGAGTCGCCGCCGAGCGCGAAGAAGTTGTCCCGGGCGCCGACGCGCTCCACGCCCAGCACCTCGGCCCAGATCGCGGCGAGCCGCTGCTCGGCGCCGGACCCTGCCCGACCACCTGGTGCCCACCGCCTTCGTCCCCCTGGCCCGCATCCCGCGCACCACCAGCGGCAAGACCGACCGGCGCGCCCTGCCCGCACCGCCCGCCCAGCC
>NZ_JAFLNG010001150.1 GCF_017427025.1 Streptomyces sp. FH025 | reverse complement strand
GCCCGGGCAACGGGAACGGCGGCGGCCGGCACGGCTGATCCGAGCACGACGAAGGGGCGCCCTCCGGTCTTCCGGGGGGCGCCCCTTCGTCGTACGGGTGTCCGGCGTCGTACGGGTCTCCGGCTCGGCCGGACGTGCGGTTCCGGAACTCAGACCAGGGCGGCCTTCACGGCGGCGGCCACCCGGCCGCCCTCGGCCAGGCCCTCCACCTTCGGCTTCACCAGCTTCATCACGGCGCCCATCGCCTGCGGGCCGCTCGCCCCGCTCTCGGCCACGGCGGCGGCCACGATCGCGGCCAGCTCCTCGTCGGAGAGCTGCTTGGGCAGGTACGCCGCCAGCAGGTCGCCCTCGGCCCGCTCGCGCTCGGCCTGCTCGGCCCGACCCCCCTTGTCGAAGGCCTCGGCCGCCTCCCGGCGCTTCTTCGCCTCGCGGGTGATCACCTTCAGCACCTCGGCGTCGGACAGCTCGCGCTTCTCCTTCCCCGCCACCTCCTCACTGGTGACGGCGGACAGTGTGAGGCGGATGGTGGAGGAGCGCAGCTCGTCCCGGTCCTTGATGGCAGCCGTGAGGTCCTCGTGCAGCTGCTCCTTGAGCGTCGTCATGGTCACGAGTCTCCCACCTGCGGCGTTCGGTCGCTTGCCATTAAGCGCGGCCGGGGCGGCGGCGGGCCGGCGTACGCCCGGTGGGGTCGGGTGCCGACGGGCTCGCGTACGCCCGGTGGGCCCCCTGTTTCAGTCGTCGGCGAGGCCTTCCTGGATGGCCAGGACGGCGAGGCGCACCCGGTTCGGGGCGCCGGTCTTGGTCATCAGGTTCGACACGTGCGTCTTCACCGTGGTCAGGCCGATGTGCATCCGCTCGGCGATCTCGTTGTTCGAGAGTCCGGCCGCGACCAGCCGCAGCACCTCCCGCTCCCGGTCCGTGAAGCGGACGGCCCCGCGCCGTCGGCCGCCCCCGCCGTTCCAGGCCCGGGCGGCCCGGGTCACCACCCGGTGGAGCACCGTCGGGCTGTACGGGCTCTCGCCGACCGCCGCACGCCGGATGGCATCGAGCACGGCGGCCGGCGGCACGTCCTTGGCGAGGAACCCGCAGGCCCCGGCCTCCAGCACGGGGTAGAGCCGGTCGTCGTCGTCGAAGGTGGTCAGGACGACGACCCGGGTCTCCGGGCGGATGCGCAGGATCTCCCCGGTCGCGGCGATGCCGTCCATCCCGGGCATGTGCAGGTCCATCAGGACCACGTCCGGCCGGACCCGCCCGGCGAGCCTCACCGCCTCCGATCCGTTGGCGGCCTCGCCGACGACGAGGATGTCCTCGGTCCACTCGCACAGCATCCGCACCCCGGCCCGGACCAGCTGCTGGTCGTCGGCGATCAGCACG
>NZ_JAFLNG010000115.1 GCF_017427025.1 Streptomyces sp. FH025 | reverse complement strand
CGGCGCTTCCGCCGGACACACGCCCCTGCCGCACTCCTCGTGCAACCGAAGTTCGGCGGCGGAGGTCAGCGGACCGGGATCTCCAGGATCACCTTGGTCCCGCCGTCCGGGCCGGCCACCATGTCGAACGTCCCGCCGAGCTCTCCGGTGGCCAGCGTCCGGACGATCTGGAGGCCGAGGTTGCCCGCCGTCTGCGGGTCGAAGCCCTCGGGCATGCCGCGGCCGTCGTCCTGCACGGTGATCAACAGGTACTCCTCCGGCCGGGCGCCGCCGTTCCAGCTGTCCGACCAGCCCATGCCGGTCGCCGGGGCCCGTCCGCGCAGCGCGCTCACCTCCAGGTTCCCGGAGGCCGTCGGGCCGAAGGCGTGCTCCAGGGCGTTCTGCAGCAGTTCGGTCAGCACCATCGACAGCGGGGTGGCCACCTCGGCGGAGAGGATGCCGAAGCTGCCGCTGCGGCGGGTCGCCACCCGGCCGTCCTGGGACAGCTCCATCACCATCGCCAGCACCCGGTCGGCGATCTCGTCGAACGCGACCTGCTCGTCCAGCGCCTGGGAGAGCGTCTCGTGCACGATCGCGATCGAGCCGACCCGGCGCACCGCCTCGTCCAGCGCGGCCCGGCCGGACTCCGACTCCATCCGGCGGGACTGCAACCGCAGCAGGGCGGCGACGGTCTGGAGGTTGTTCTTCACCCGGTGGTGGATCTCCCGGATGGTGGCGTCCTTGGTCATCAGCTCGCGGTCGCGGCGGCGCAGTTCGGTGACGTCCCGGCAGAGCACCAGCGAACCGGTCAGGGTGCCCTTGGGCTTGAGCGGGATCGCCCGCAGGGTCACCACTCCCCCCTGCGCCTCCACCTCGGTCTGGCGCGGCGCCCAGCCGCTCGCCAGCTTCACCAGGGCCTCGTGGACGGCCGAGCGGGAGGGCGGGGCGAGCTCGGCGGTGGCCCGGCCGAGGTGGCTGCCGACCAGGTCGGTGGTGAGCCCGAGCCGGTGGTAGGCGGAGAGGGCGTTGGGGCTGGCGTAGGTGACGGTGCCGTCCGCGTCCAGGCGGATCAGGCCGTCGCCGACTCTCGGCGCGGCGTCCATGTCGGCCTGCTCGACGCCGGGGAACGGGAAGCTGCCCGCGGCGATCATCTGGGCCAGGTCGGAGGCGCTCTGCAGGTAGGTGAGCTCCAGCCGGCTGGGGGTGCGGACGGTCAGCAGGTTGGTGTTGCGGGCGATCACCCCGAGCACCTTGCCCTCGCGCCGGACCGGGATCGACTCGACCCGGACGGGGACCTCCTCGCGCCACTCCGGGTCGCCCTCCCGCACGATCCGCCCCTCGTCGAAGGCGGCGTCCAGCAGCGGACGGCGCCCGCGCGGGACGAGGTGGCCGACCATGTCGTCCTGGTAGGAGGTGGGACCGGTGTTGGGCCGCATCTGCGCGACCGAGACGTAGCGGATGCCGTCCCAGGTGGGGATCCACAGCACCAGGTCGGCGAAGGAGAGGTCGGAGAGCAGCTGCCACTCCGAGACCAGCATGTGGAGCCATTCCACATCGGCCCCGGTGAGGGTGGTGTGGCGGCGGACGAGTTCGTTCAGCGAGGGCACATTGCGAGGGTAGCGCCGCCGGTCGGTGCCGGGCTCGGCGGACCGTGCGGGAGCGGTGGATGACTGTCCGGAGTTGTTTAGACCAATTTGCCGAGAGGCCTGGACAACCCAGATTGGTCTAGTCCACAATGAAAGGGCACCAAGGAGAGGCCCACCGCGCAACTGCCCTGACCGCGCGCGGCTTCTCCTCGGTCGGACACCGCCGAGCGAGGACCCCGCACAGTTCTCGATCGAACCCGGTGCCCGACGACAGCTCCGGGCTGCGGTGCCGCATGGGTTGAGGGTCCCGTGTCGGCGCCGTGGCCCGTAGTGCTTTTCGGACCGTCCTGTTTTCGGTCCGCCGTGCTTTTCGGTCCGCCGTGCCGACGGCCCCTCCCCCGGACCACGTTCCGCCGCTCAAGGAGCCGGCCCCCTGTCCACAGCCTGTGGACAGGGGGCCGGCTCGATCGCGGTGCGGGCCTCAGCGCGTCTCGGTCACCTTGGCGAGGGCGCGCGGGGCGTCCGGGTCCTGGCCGCGGGCGATGGTGACCTCGTAGGCCAGCTGCTGCAGCGGCAGGATCTCCAGGATCGGCTGGACCTCCTCGGGCACGCCGGCCGGCAGCGCGAAGCCCGCCGAGGCGGCGTCCACCTGGGCCTGCTGGCCGACCACCACGAGGTCCGCGCCGCGGCCGCGCAGCCGGTCCAGCACCGGCTGGAGAGCCTCGCCGCCCTTGCCGTCCGGGACGATCGCGATCACCGGCGAGACGTTGTCCACCATGGCCAGCGGCCCGTGCAGCAGGTCGGCGCCGGAGAACGGGCTGGCCGGGATGTAGGTGGTCTCCATCAGCTTGAGCGCCGCCTCGCGGGCGGTCGGGTAGCCGTAGCCTCGCGAGGTGATGACCAGGCGCTGGGCGAAGCGGTAGCGCTCGGCCAGCGCCTTCACCTCGCTCCGGCGGGCCAGCACCCCGGCGGCCAGGCCGGGCAGCTCCTTGGCGGCCGAGCCGTCCCCACCTCGCAGGCCCTCGACCAGCAGGTAGAGCGCCAGCAGCTCGGCGGTGTAGGTCTTGGTGGCCGGCAGCGCCTTCTCCGGGCCCGCCAGCACGTCGATGTGGAACTCGGAGACCTCGGCCAGCGGCGAGTCGGGGTTGTTGGTCACGGCGAGGGTGATCGCCCCGGCCTCGCGGGCGGCCTTGGTGGAGGCCACGAGGTCCGGCGAGCCGCCGGACTGGCTGACGGTGATGACCAGCACGTCGGTGAGGTCCGGCTTGGCGCCGTACGCGGTGGTGGTGGACATCGAGGTCAGGCCGGCCGGCTTGCCGAGCAGGATCTCGATCAGGTACTTGGCGTAGAGCGCCGCGTTGTCGGACGTGCCGCGCGCGGTCAGCAGGACGAAGCGGGGGTTGCGGGCGGCGATCTCGGCCGCGATCGCGCGGATCTTCGGGGCGCCCTCGTCGAGGATGCGCTGGAGGACGGCCGGCTGCTCGGCCATCTCCGCCGCCATGATCCGGCCGGGGACGGAAGCGGTCTGCGGGTCGGACATCTGGATGTGCCTCCGATGAGATGGTTCGACCCCGCCCGGGCGGCTTGCCCGGCGGGGACCTCTACGGCGGCGAGTCCGCACACTCGCTGCGGGTTTCCTGGCGTTCCTGGCGCCAATCCTACGAGGACGCCTCCCGCGCGGCACCCTCGAACCGGGCGGCGCCGAGCCCCTGGCGCCCCTCCCGGCGGCCGCGGGGAGGGGCGTCCGGACGCCGGGTCAGGACTGGGTGTTGATCAGCTGGTCGATCGCGGCGTCGGCGTCCTTGGTGGCCTGGTCCACGGACTTGCCCTTGAGGATCGCGGTCAGCATGTCGGGGATGATCTTCTGCTTCTCCACCGCGCCCCAGCCGGGGGCCAGCGGGGTGAACCAGGCGTCCGGGACGGCGTTGGCCGCGGCGGCGGTGGTGGGCTTGTTCTTCAGCGGGTTCAGCTGGGTGAGGTTGTTCGGCAGGATGTCCTTGTCGGCCAGCGCCTGCTCGGACTTGTTGCTGGTGAACATCCGGACCCAGTCGGTGGCCAGCGCCGCCTGCGGGGACTTGGCGGTCACGGCGAGGTCGGAGCCGCCGATGAAGGTGGGCAGCGGCTTGCCGTCCGGGCCGGGCATGGTGGCCAGCTTGACGGCGTCCTTGAGGCTCGGGTCGCCGGTGACCGGCGCGGTGACGCTCGCCGACTCGTAGCCGTTGCCGTAGAAGGACGCGGCGTGCCCGCGGGCCATCGCCTCGTACTGGTTCTGCTCGTTCAGCGTCAGGTCGCCCTTGTTGTACTTGCGGACGAGGTCGATGAAGTGGCTGATGCCCTGCTGGGACTTGGGGTCGTGCAGGGTGCCGTGCCAGTTGCCGGAGCTGTCGAACTTGGCGATGCTGCCGCCGTACGCGGCGACGTAGCTCATCGCGGCGTACCAGTACGGGCCGGGCAGGTAGAGCGGGGAGAAGGTCCTGTCGGCCTTGTTCTTGTCCGCGATCTTGTCCAGCGCCGCCATCAGGTCGGCCTCGGTCTTGGGGAAGTCCGCGCTGCCGGTGGCCTGCTGGAAGGCGACGGAGTTGTAGATGGCGACCCGGGCGCCGGCGTAGTAGGGCACGCACCACAGCTTGTCCTGGTACGTGCAGGTGTTGGCGAGCGCCTTGATCCAGCTGTCGGAGTTGTCGAAGGTGGTGCGGTCCACCGGGGCCAGCGCGCCGGAGAGCACGTACTTCATGGTCTCGGTGTTGCCGAGCTCGACCACGTCGGGGGCGTTGCCGTCGGCGAGGGCCTTGTCGAGCTTGGTGACCTTGTCGGCCCAGCCCTGGTAGACCAGCTTGAGGGTGACGCCCGGGTACTTCGCGGCGAACTCGTCGTTGACCCGCTGGACCAGGTCGGGCCAGTTCTTCTGGGCGTCGTCCATCAGCCAGACGGTGACGGTGCCGCTGGCGGCCTTCGGGTCCGCGGAGGCGCCCTTGCCGTCTCCCGACGGTGAGCCGGACGAGGAACAGGCCGTCAATCCGACGGCCAGTGCCACGGTCCCGAGCGTCGACATGAGCTGACGCTTCTTCACGCCATCCTCCGAGGGTTGTTCAAGAAAACGGTGATGCCCGTCGACAGCGCGATTGGCGCCCGCGGCGGGGAGTCCGGGCGGGGCGGCGAGGAGCTACGGAGGGCGCGATACCACATCCGGCGAGGTTGAAGTTCGAACCGGATGACTGGACTCTGGCCTAGACCATAGGTGGTGTCAACGGCCAAAAGCCTTTGTCGCCACCGCCGTTGCACACCTGTTGTACCCTGTGGCGATCAGTCGCCGGGTCGTCACCCTAAGTGGAACTTAAGGTGGATTTAAGGCTCACTTGAGGGAACACGGTCACGCGACGACATCGCAGGTCAACGCGGGGAGAACGCAACGGGCCCGCCATGCGACATGCGCATGACGGGCCCGTGGGCCGACGCCCACCGGACACGGCCGGTGACGTCTCGTCGGTCGGTTCAGCCGATCGCTCCCGGCTGCCCGGTGAGCACCTCCACGGCCGCCAGCCCGCAGACCCGGGCGGCGCCGTGGGTGGCGATGTAGAGCGAGCCGACCGGCTCGGACTGGGGCAGCCCCATCTCGACCACGGCGGCGTCCGGCCGGGCGGCCACCAGGCGGCCCAGCGCGGCGGACATCCAGTCGTGGCGGTGCGCGTCCCGGACCACCAGCACCAGGCGGCGGCCCTCGGCGTCGGCCACCAGCTCGGCGACCAGGGCGTCCAGCAGCTCCGGTGCGGCCTGGGAGGCCGACACCTCACGGGTGCGGGTGCCGGGGAAGCGGTCGGCCAGCATGCCGGCCACGCCCCACGGGGTGACGTCGCCGACCGCGATGTTCGGCTCGTCCGAGAACGAGGCCACGTACGGGCGCTCGCTCACCGGCAGCACCTCGCGGCCCGGCGCCCGGACCACCCTCAGCGCCCGGCGGGCGGCCCGCAGGCCCACCGCGAGGTCCGGCTCGACCTGCTCGCCCTGGGCCGCGATCCGGCCCCAGCTGCCCAGCGCCCGGACCCGGTCGGCGGCGTCCGCCAGCCGCTCCTCGGCGAGCCGGCCGGAGCGCACGCCCGCCACGATGGCGTCGCGCAGCATCAGCACGGTCTCCTCGTCGGCCAGCCCGCCGCCGACGCAGATCGCGTCCGCGCCGGCCGCCAGGGCCAGCACGGTGCCCTCGCCCATGCCGAAGGTGTCGGCGATGGCGCCCATCTCGATCGCGTCGCTCACGATCAGGCCCTGGTAGCCGAGGCCGCCGTCGGCCGGGGCGGCGCGCAGCAGGTCGCGCAGCACGATCGGGCTCAGGGTGGCCGGCAGCTTCGGGTCCAGCGCCGGGACCATGATGTGAGCGGTCATCACGGCCTTGGTGCCGGCCGCGATCGCGGCCTGGAACGGCACCAGGTCGCGGGCGCGCAGCACGTCCAGGTCGACGTCGATGACCGGCAGGCCGTGGTGGGAGTCCACCGCGGTGTCGCCGTGGCCGGGGAAGTGCTTGGAGCACGCGGCCACGCCGGCCGACTGGAGGCCCTCCACCCAGGCGGCGGTGTGCCGGGCGCACAGCTCGGGGTCGGCGCCGAAGGAGCGGACGCCGATGACCGGGTTGCGCGGGTTGGAGTTGACGTCGGCGGTGGGCGCCCAGTTGTAGTTGACGCCGGCCGCGGCCAGCGCCCGGCCCAGCTCGCGGGCGACGTCCCGGGTCAGCGCCGGGTCGTCGATCGCGCCGAGCGCGAGGTTGCCCGGCCAGGAGGAGCCGGAGCCGGCCTCCAGGCGGGTGACGTCGCCGCTCTCCTCGTCGATGGCGATCAGCAGGTCGGGGTTCTCCGCCCGCAGCGCCCGGGTGAGCGCGGAGAGCTGGCCGAGGTCGACCACGTTGCGGTCGAACAGCGCGACGGAGCCGAGCCCGGCGGCCAGGTGGCGGCGCAGCCACTCCGGCGGCTCGGTGCCGACGAAGCCGGGCTGCAGGACGGTCAGGGCGTCGCGGTGCAGCTGGTCGCTGTCCGGGACGGTGGGAACGAGGATGCTCACGTTGACTCAGCCCTTCACGGCGCCGTCGGTCAGACCGCCGACCGCCTTGCGCTGCAGGAAGATGAACAGGATCAGCACCGGGATGGCGAACATCGTCGACGCCGCCATGGTCGCGCCCCAGTCGTTGCCGAAGGCCGTCTTGAAGGAGGACAGCCACAGCGGGAGCGTCTGGCCCTTGTCCTTGTTGAGGATCAGGACGAGCGGGAACTCGTTCCACGCCGTGATGAAGCCGAACAGCGAGGTCGACATCAGGCCCGGGGCCAGCAGCGGGAAGATCACCTTCATGAAGGCCTGCGGGCGGGTGCAGCCGTCCACCATGGCCGACTCCTCCAGTTCCTTCGGCACCGCGGCGATGAAGCTGCGGAGCGTCCAGATGGTGAAGGGCAGGACCATCATCATGTAGAAGAAGGTCAGCGGCACCAGGCTGTTCAGCATGTCGTTGTCGCGGGCGATGATGTAGACCGCGATGGTCATCACCTCCCAGGGCGCCATCTGCGCCATCATGACGACCAGCACGAACGCCTTGCGCCCGCGGAACCTCATCCGGGCGATGGCGAAGGACGCCAGGGTCGCGATCGCCAGCGAGAGCAGCACCGCACCGATCGTGACGACGACGCTGTTGGTGACGTACTCCCAGAACTTCGGCACGGCCGTCGCGGTGCTGTAGTGCTCGAAGGTGCCGCCGAACGGGATGAAGACCGGCGTCGGGCTGATGATGTCGCTGTCCTTCTTGAAGGACGTCGCGATCATCCAGTAGACGGGGAAGATGAAGAAGACGATGAGGACGACCGCGATGACGTTCGGCCAGGTACGTCCGAAGAGGGAGCGCCTCACAGCTCGTCCTCCTGCTTGATCAGGATGCGGAAGTAGAACGCCATCAGCGCGCCCAGCATCAGGATGGTGAGTACGGCGATCGCGGAACCGATGCCGTAGTGCTGGCCGGCGGAGCCCTCCAGGTAGGCGTGCACCGGCAGGGTCCGGGTCAGCTTCTCCGGGCCACCGGCGTTGATCGCGTAGATCTGGGTGAAGGACTTGAAGATCCAGATGATCTCGAGGAAGGTCGTGGCCAGGAAGAACGGCTTCAGGTTGGGGAAGATCACCAGGCTGAAGATCTTCAGGGAGCCGGCGCCGTCCATCCGGGCGGCCTCGTACAGCTCCTTCGGGATGGTCGTCAGTCCGGCGTACATGTTGAACGCCACGAACGGGATCGACATCCAGACGATCAGCAGGATCGCGACGAAGAAGGTCGTGTACTCGTTGCTCATCCAGTTGTAGCCGGCCATCGAGTGCCAACCGAGCCGGTCCAGCAGCCAGTTGACGACGCCGTACTGGGAGTCGAACAGCCAGGTGTAGACGGTGGTCGCGGCGACGACCGGCATGGCCCAGGCCAGCACCAGCGCGATCGACAGCGCCAGCCGCATCTTCTTGCCGAGGTGGTTGAGCAGCAGGCCGACCAGGATGCCGCCGACCATGGTCAGCACCACGTTGATCGCGGTGAACGCGACGGTGCGACCGGTGACCGCCCAGAACTCCGGGTCGGTCAGCTGCTCCTTGTAGTTGTCGAAGCCGGTCCACTCCGTGAGGTGCAGAACCAGCTGGCGCTTGTTGAGGTTCTGGAACGACAACAGGAAGATCTTCAGCAGCGGCCAGCCCAGCAGGGCGATGGTCGCCACCGTCGCCGGCAACAGCAGCATGTACGGGGCGAGGCGGGCACCCAGGCCCGGGCCGCCCGCCGATCTGGTGCGCTTCGGCGCGGAGCCCTTGCCCCCGCCGCCGGCGGCACCGGTCTCAATACTGGCCACGACAGCCTTCCCTGACTCCGGGGACTGTGTCTGCACCCGCTCCGAATGCACAGCCATCGTTCTCACTTCCTCACAACCGGCCACGACGGACAGGCGTCGCTCACCGGCCCCCCGCCGGGGGCCGGTGAGCGACGCCGCTCAGTGCTTACTGCTTCTGGTTGAGACGCTTCGCGATCTCGTCGTCGTACTTCTTGGCGGTGGAGGTGTAGTCCTGACCCTGGAGGACCGCGGTCAGGAAGTCCTTGATCGGGTTCGGGTTGTCCTCGACGCTGGCCCAGTTCGGGGTGTTCGGGGTGATCGAGCCGACCTCGGACGCCTTGATGGCGGCCGTGGCGAAGTCACCCTTGATCTGGCTGTTCAGCGAGGTCTTGTTCGGGATGACGCCGTTCACGGGGAACAGGCCCTCGTTCTTGTCGTTGAGGGCGATCTTCAGGAAGTCCTTCGCCATGTCGGTGTTCTTGCTCTGCGAGGCGATCGCGAGGTTCGAACCACCGAGGAAGACGCCGGTGGGCTTGTCGGCGGTCTTGCCGGGGAGCGGGAAGAAGCCGATCTTGCTGGCCGGCAGGGCCTCCTCCTTCGGCAGCTCCCAGCCGAGGCCGATCATGGTGCCGATGTTGCCCTGGCCGAAGACGTCCTTCTGCTGCGGGGTGGCCTCGTCCTTGTCCTTCGGACCGGTGGCCGAGTAGCTCTGCAGCTTCTTGTAGGTCTCGAAGGCCTTCTGCGCCTCGGGCGAGGACAGGCCGCCGACCCACTTGTCGCCGTCCTTCTTGGCGATCTTGCCACCCTCGCTGGTGAGCATGCCGAAGTAGACGTACCACTCCTGACCCGGCATGTAGATCGGGTCGGTGACGCCCGCGGTGGCCTTCAGCTTCTCCAGGTCCGTGTAGAACTCGTCCAGGGTCTTCGGCGTGTCGGTCAGACCGGCCTTGGCCCACAGGTCCTTGTTGTAGGCGACGACGCGGTTGGTGACGTACCACGGGGCGGCGTACTGCTTGCCGTCCAGGACCGCGGCCTCGTTCTGGTTGGCGGCCCAGGAGTCGCCGCCGAGGGCGGACTTGTCCTTGGTGATGTCCAGCAGACCGCCCGAGGCGGCGTAGCCGGCGGTCTGGGTGTTGCCGATCTCCAGGACGTCGACCGAGCCCTCGGACAGTGCGGCGGTGACCTTGGCGCCGATGCCGGTCCACTCCTGGGCGGCGAACTCGACCTTGGAGCCCGGGTAGGTGGTCTCGAACTCGGTCTTGACCTGGTCGGTCCAGCCCTTGGGGGCCGAGCCGGTCATGGTCCAGACCTTCAGCGTCTTGCCCTTGTACTTGTCGGCCGCCGAGGAGGACGAGGACGAGCCGCCGTCGTCCTTCTTGCCGTCCGAGCTACAAGCCGCGAGGCCGACGACCATTGCTGCGACGCCGACCGCCGCGATGAGCTGACGCTTCACGCCATCCTCCTGAGGGATGCCAGGGTTACCCCCGTCGGGCGGTAGCGGCAGCCCCACACAAAGCGGGAGGAAAGGTGCCGCGGACCCCTTCGAACGGGTGGGGGGATTCATCGTTACCGGCCCAGTGGTGTAGACCAGATGCCTGGAGCTTGGCCTAGACCAATGGGCCTGTCAACGGCTGTTCGACTGATCGAGACCACCCGTTATCAAGCCGACACCGCACATCGTTCATCGCGTGATGAGGTATTCGTTCCGTAGCCATACATGCAACGATGTCATCCGTTAACGAGGTGGCGTGGCCTGAAAAGGCCTCGCGAGAAGCGGGAGAACAGGTCCGATGAGCAGCGACGGGGGATCCACCGCCCAGGTCAACGACCCCGAGGTGAAGAACCTCCCCACGCAGGCCGGCATCGACCCGACCGCGCGCGTCCCCAAGTACTACGGCCTCAAGCGCCACCTCCTCCAGCTGACCGAGACCCAGCCCGCCGGCACCCCGGTGCCGCCCGAGCGCGCGCTCGCCGCCCAGTTCGACACCTCGCGCACCACCGTCCGCCAGGCCCTCCAGGAGCTGGTCGTCGAGGGCCGGCTGGAGCGCATCCAGGGCAAGGGCACCTTCGTCGCCAAGCCCAAGGTCGCCCAGGCCCTCCAGCTCACCTCCTACACCGAGGACATGCGCGCCCAGGGCCTGGAGCCCGCCTCCCGACTGATCGAGATCGGCTACATCACCGCCGACGACCGGCTCGCCCCGCTGCTCGACATCAAGCCCGGCGGCCGCGTCCTGCGGATCGAGCGGCTGCGCCTGGCCAACGGCGACCCGATGGCCATCGAGGTCGCCCACCTGTCCGCCAAGCGCTTCCCCGCGCTGCGCAAGAACCTCGCCAAGCACAACTCGCTGTACGCGGCGCTGCGCGAGGTGTACGGGGTCACCGTGGCCGAGGCCGAGGAGACCATCGAGACCACCCTGGCCAACCCGCGCGAGGCCGGCCTGCTCGGCTCCGACCTCGGCCTGCCGATGCTCCAGCTCTCCCGGCACTCCTTCGACGCCGCGGGGGACCCGGTCGAGTGGGTCCGCTCGATCTACCGCGGCGACCGCTACAAGTTCATCACCCGGCTGAAGCGCCCCGAGTAGTCCCACTCCCCCTGGTGGGCCCCGGGCACCGGCGCGCGTCCCGCGCGCCGGTGCCCGTTCGTGTCCGGATGGCGGGAAGTTGCGCCAACTCCGGTGACACGGGTCACCCCATGCTCTAGATTGCGCAGCCATACTGACTGCCGATCACCGATGGTGCTGCTCGGCGGGCTCGCGGGGGGTGCGAGGTGCCTCCGGGGCTGCGGCGCCGACGGGGAACCCTCCGAAGCGGAGCCGTAGATGCCGTCTGATCACGCACCCTCCGAACGTGTCATGCCCGAGCCAGCCGGGACGCCCGTCCCGGCGGTGACCCCCGAGCGGGTGCTGGCCGGAATCGCCCTGCTCGTGCCGATCGTCGCGATGCTCTGGGTGTCCTCCTACGACAAGTCCGACCCGGCCGCGGCCGGGATGCCCTTCTTCTACTGGTACCAGCTGCTCTGGGTGCCGGTTTCGGCCGTCTTCACGGTCGCCGCGTACCTGCTGATCAACCGGGACGAGAAGGCCCGCAAGGCGGCCCGGAAGGGCGGTGCGCGATGACGGACGTCAACGTGCCGGCCCTCGTGGTCTTCGTGCTGTTCTTCCTGCTGGTCACCGTGATGGGCTTCCTCGCCTCCCGCTGGCGCCGCGCGGACGACGCGGCACACCTGGACGAGTGGGGCCTGGGCGGCCGCAGCTTCGGGACCTGGGTGACCTGGTTCCTGCTCGGCGGCGACCTCTACACCGCGTACACCTTCGTCGCCGTCCCGGCCGCGGTGTACGCGACCGGTGCGGCCGGCTTCTTCGCGGTGCCGTACACGATCATCGCCTACCCGCTGGTCTTCCTCTTCCTTCCCCGGCTCTGGTCGGTCTCCCGGGTGCACGGCTACGTCACCCCGGCCGACTTCGTGCGCGGCCGCTACGGCTCGCGGCCGCTGTCCCTGGTGATCGCGCTGACCGGGATCCTGGCCACCATGCCGTACATCGCCCTGCAACTCGTCGGCATCCAGGCGGTGCTGGACGTGCTCGGGGTCGGCGGCGGGGAGAACGCCAACTGGTTCGTCAAGGACCTGCCGCTGTTCATCGCCTTCGGTGTGCTGGCCGCCTACACCTACTCCTCGGGCCTGCGCGCCCCGGCGCTGATCGCCTTCGTCAAGGACGCCCTGGTCTACATCGTGATCATCGTCGCGGTGATCTACATCCCGATCCGCCTCGGCGGTTACGGGCACATCTTCGACTCGGCCGCGCAGCACTTCAAGCAGGCCAAGGCCGGCGGGCTCACCCTGCCGGCCAACAAGGAGTGGACGTACGCCACGCTGGGGCTGGGCTCGGCGATGGCGCTGTTCATGTACCCGCACTCGGTGACCGGCGTGCTGGCCTCCAAGTCCCGCAACACGGTGCGCCGCAACATGGCGATCATGCCCGCGTACTCGCTGATGCTCGGCCTGCTGGCGCTGCTCGGCTTCATGGCGATCGCGGCGGGTGTGGGCGGCGGCGTCAAGGGCTACAACGCCCAGCTGTCGGTGCCGCAGCTGTTCGCGAACATGTTCCCGGACTGGTTCACCGGCGTGGCCTTCGCCGCGATCGGGATCGGCGCGCTGGTGCCGGCCGCCATCATGTCCATCGCGGCGGCCAACCTGTTCACCCGCAACGTCTACAAGGAGTGGCTCAAGCCCGCCGCCACCCCGGCCGACGAGACCCGCGTCGCCAAGCTGGTCTCGCTGCTGGTGAAGGTCGGCGCGCTGGTCTTCGTGCTCGGCATGGACCGGCAGGCCGCGATCAACCTCCAGCTGCTGGGCGGCCTGTGGATCCTCCAGACCTTCGTGGCGATCGTCGGCGGCCTGTTCACCCGCTGGTTCCACCACTGGGCGCTGTTCGCCGGCTGGGCTGCCGGCATGGCCTACGGCACCTGGACGGCGTACGGGATCGCCAGCCCGGCCACCAAGCACTTCGGCGGCAACGCGGCCGAGATCCCCGGCATCGGCGAGATCGGCTACATCGGCCTGACCGCCTTCGCGCTCAACCTGATCGTCTCGGTGGTGCTCACCCTGGTGCTGCGGGCCGTCAGGACACCCGAAGGGCCGGACGAGACCAAGCCGTCCGACTACAGCGCCGAAGCCGGTGACGACGAGCTGGAGAACGCGCCGGAGCCCGTAGCGGCGCACTGATTTCACGCGGTACGCGCCCTGTGATCGCGCCGCCTTCTCCGTGAACACTGGAGGAGGCGGCGCGATCATATGTATGAACAGGCGTGCACGCCGGGCACCACCAGACCGGACCGGCAACCGGCCGGAACCTGAACGAACCACGGGGAGCGCGCGGCCATGGCAGAACTCGGCACCACCCTCAACGGACAGCACCCGTCCGCCCAGAGTCCGCACCACCACGTCACCGCCCACCGCGGGGCCGCCACCCGGCTGCCGTCCGTGCTCATCGCCACCCGGCACGGCGAGTCCACCGCCAACGTCGAGTTCCACCAGGCCGAGGCCGCCGGCGCGCTCAGCGTCCCGATCAGCTGCCGCGACGCCGACATCCCGCTGTCGCTGCACGGCCAGCAGCAGGCCCAGGCGCTCGGCCGCTGGTGGGCCGCCCTGCCCAGCGCCGACCGCCCCCGCAGCGTCTGGTGCTCGCCGTACGTGCGCACCGCCGAGACCGCCCGGATCGCGCTCGCCCAGGCCGCCGGGCTCGGCTCCGTCCCGGTCACCCTGGCCGTGCGCTACGACGAGCGGCTGCGCGACCGCGAGCTCGGCATCCTGGAGATGCTGCCCAAGGCCGCCATCGAGGCCAAGCACCCGGAGGAGGCGGCCCGGCGGCGCAAGATGGGCGAGCTGTACTACCGCCCGCCCGGCGGCGAGTCCTGGGCCGACGTCGCGCTGCGGGTGCGCAGCCTGCTGCGGGACGTCTGCGAGGAGGAGGCCGGACGGCCCGTCCTGCTGGTCGCGCACGACTGCACGGTGCTGATGCTGCGCTACGCGCTGGACCGGCTCACCGAGGAGCAGCTCACGGCGCTCGGCCCGGTGCACAACTGCTCCACCAGCCTGTGGCGGGCCCAGGAGGGGCGGCTGCGCCCGGACCGCTGGAACGACGTGGAGCACCTGGCCGCCGGGAACTGACCGCCACTCAGGCCCGCGCTCAGCCCTTCCCGCCCAGCCCCGCGCCCAGCCCTGCGCTCGGACCTGCGGTCACCTCCGGGCTCAGCCCTGGGCCGGCTCGGCGAAGCAGCGCCGGTAGGCCAGCGGCGTGGTGCCCAGCCGGCGCCCGAAGTGGTGCCGCAGCGCGGCCGCGTTGCCGAAGCCGCAGCGGGCGGCGATCACGTCCACCGGCTCGGCCGTGGACTCCAGCAGCCGCTGGGCGAGCAGCACCCGCTGCCCGACCAGCCAGCGGTGCGGGGTGGTACCGGTCTCCTGCTGGAAGCGCCGGGCGAAGGTGCGCGGCGACATGTGCACCCGGGCGGCCAGCTGCTCGACGGTGGCCTCCTCGTCCAGGTGGTGGCGCAGCCAGTCGAGCAGCGGGGCCAGCGAGGCGCCGTCCCCCTCCGGCAGCGGGCGGTTCACGAACTGCGCCTGCCCGCCCTCCCGGTGCGGCGCGACCACCATCCGGCGGGCGATCCCCCGGGCCACCTCGGCGCCCTGCACCTTGCGCACCAGGTGCAGGCAGGCGTCGATGCCGGCCGCCGTACCGGCCGAGGTGATCACCGGGTCGTCGTCCACGTACAGCACGTCCGGCTCTACCGTGGTCAGCGGGTGGAGCTCGGCCAGCGCCGCGGTGTGCCGCCAGTGGGTGGTGGAGCGGCGGCCGTCCAGCAGTCCGGCGGCGCCCAGCACGAAGGCGCCGCTGCAGATGGACAGGACCCGGCCGCCGCGCGCCACCACCTCGCGCAGCGCCTCCAGCAGCGGCTCCGGGTAGCGGCCGCGCAGCGAGGAGGCGGTGACCACCGCGAGGTCCGCCCCGGCGAGGCGCTCGGGGCCGTACGGGACGTCCACCGCGAACCCCGAGTGGGTGGCGTGCGGCCCCGGGCGGGCGCCGGCGATCGCGAAGTCGTACCCGGGCAGGCCCTCGTCGGTGCGGTCCAGGCCGAAGACCTCGCAGGCCACCCCCAGTTCGAAGGGGTGGATCTCCTCCAGCACCACCGCGACCACGTTCTTCAGCATGCCGCCCAGGATGCCCCGGCCCGCGGCGCCCGGGGAAGGGCCGCAGTGGCAGGATTTCGAGGCGATGCGGCGTTCCTGCCACTCGTGGGCACCCGCACCGCCCGGCCACAGTGGTGCCCATGGATTCCGGCACCCTCGCAAGCGCCCTCGCCCTGGTCGGCGCCGTCGGCGGCTTCGGCCTGCTCGGCGGCAT
>NZ_JAFLNG010001149.1 GCF_017427025.1 Streptomyces sp. FH025 | reverse complement strand
ACCAGCCGCGCAGCTCGGTGAGGCCGTCGGTGGGCGGGCGGTCCCAGGCGCCCGGGCGGCGTCCGGCCCGGGCGAGGGCGCCCGCGAGCAGGCGTTCGGGCAGCAGCGAGGCGTGCGGATAGCCGCTGTTGAGGTCGATGACGTCCGGCGGGGGCACCCGGAGGGTGGCGAACACCGGGGCGGCCAGCAGGTCGCGCGGGCCGTGGTCGGCGCTGAGTGCGACCTCCTGCCAGGAGAGGTCGCCGGGCCTGGCCGCCGGTGCGGCCGAACCGGCCGGGGCCGCGGCGAAGGCCGCCGCCCGGAACACCCCCGCGCCCGGACGGGAGACCACCAACCCCTCGGCGGCCAGCACCGCGATGGCCCGGGAGACCGTCGCCGGGCTGACCTGGTGGCGGTCCACCAGGGCCCGGCTGGAGGGGAGCTTCCGTCCTTCCGGATAGCGCTCGACCTCTTGGCGCAGGATGTCGGTCAGTTTGGCCAGACTGCTACGCTCATTCATGACGGCACACGATAGCGCTACCCTGCCCTCGGCGATAGCACCTCAGCGCGGCACCACCTCCGGTACCGCCCTCGCCGCCCTCGGGGTGGCCTTCTTCTCGCTCAGCTTCCCCGCCACCGCGTGGTCCCTGACCGGCTTCGGCCCGTGGACCTCGACCGGGCTGCGCGGCGCCCTGGCCGGAGTGCTGGCCGCGCTCTACCTGCTGGCCTCCGCCGCCCCGCTGCCGAAGCGGCGGCACTGGCCCGGCCTGCTGGTGGTCTCCGGCGGCTGCGTGCTGGGCTTCCCGCTGCTGACCACGATCGCCCTGCGGACCTCCTCGACCGCCCACTCGGCGGTGGTGATCGGCGTCCTGCCGCTGGCCACCGCGGTGGTCGCGGCGCTGCGCACGGGCCGCCGGCCGTCCCGGGCGTTCTGGGCGGCGGCGCTGGCGGGGGCGGTGGCCGTGCTCGGCTTCACCCTGCTGCAGAGCCACGGCCGGCCCACCGTCGCGGACCTCCTCCTGTTCGTCGGCGTGGTGGTCTGCGCGGCCGGCTACGCGGAGGGCGGGCGGCTGTCCCGGGACCTCCCGGGCGCCCAGGTGATCGCCTGGGCGGTGCTGGCCGCGCTGCCCGTCATGGTGGTGACCTCCGCGTTCGGGCTGGCCACCGAGCCGGTGCGGATCGGGGCGAAGGCGCTGGTCGGCCTGGCGTACATCGCGGCGGTCTCGCAGTTCGGCGGGTTCGTGCTCTGGTACCGGGGGATGGCCGGGATCGGCGTGCCGAGGGCCAGTCAGCTGCAACTCGCCCAGCCACTGCTGACGCTGGTCTGGTCGGTGCTGCTGATGGGCGAGCACCTGCCGGCGGCCGCGCCGGTCACCGCGGTGGTGGTGCTGGTCTGCAT